>CACWOQ010000028.1 GCA_902762505.1 uncultured Ruminococcus sp.
CCGTTTCCCGAGCGCCCGTCTAATATATCACTTTTTTCTCCCTTTGTCAACCCCTTTTTTGTCCTTTTTTTCGCTTCCTTACACTTGGTCGGGCGTTTCATTTCCGCCTTAAAAAAACGGTCCGGCGCAGCACCGTGACCGTTCTCTTCTCTTTTCAAGGGATGATCAGGACGGTACCGTCTGTTCCCCCGTTGTACTTTTCAAGCTCCGCGACGGGTACGCCGAATTTCTTTGCAACGCTCCACACCGTTTCGCCGTTCGGCCTGTACAGCCGCAGGGACGTTTTGTCGCGTTCTCTCTGCCTGTCGCTTATCCTGAACACGGTGACCGCCCTGTCCTTGCAGGTCGACTCCGCGCACAGTCTTATATAAAGCTCCGCGTCGACGTATATCTTATCGCCGTCCGCTCTGACGTTCGGCGAGCCGGATGTCACGTAAGCGTACAATTCCGAGTTCTCAGGCGATGAATACGGTATCAAAACTCTGAAAGGTACCGGGACCGTCAGGGTTTTATATTCCCCGCTCTCCTCGTACACTATATACGCGTCCATAACTCCCCCGACAGCCGTCTGACCGTTTGTTCTTTCACAGCTGACGTCGCGGCACGCCGACGTCGCTGTTATGATCCTCGTATCCGGGATCGCCTTTGTTTCGCCGCTCACCGTCACGTGAGTCGTATAAGGCAGCCCGACGCGGCGCAGCGTTATATCGCCGTATTCGGCGCTCGAATATTTTTCCGTCGAAAACATGTCCCCCGTATACGTCAGCTCCTTTTCCGTCTCGCAGAGCAGGGACACGGAATACGTGACGTCAAGCTCGACCGTGCGGAGGCGTCCCGATTTGTCCGTCGTCAGCGAGAATTTCTGATCCTTTACGTAAACGCAGCAGGAACAGACTGATCCGGGCGTGATCGAATCGTCGTCAGTCTGATGCGTCACCGTGACCTGCGTTTTGAAGCATTCCGTCACCCCGTCCTCCGTAAGATACAAAAGCACGGCGTCGGCGTTGAAGGTTATCTCCGCGGTCCCGTCTGACGGCGAGACGACGGGAGCCGACGGGATGAAGATGCCGCATATCATCCTGTCCGGCTCCGGATACGACTCCGGTATATGAAGATCCTCCGCGTAAGGGATATCGTCCTCCGTGACCGTTGAAGCAGCGTAAGTGACGGTCGTGACGGTTTTGTATTGCAAGCCGGAGTCCTGCACTCCGTCAATGAACGGCTCCCACTCGTTCGCAAGTCTCACGGCGAATAAGACGGGGACTTTTATCCTGACGGAGAATTTGCGCGGATTCGACAGTCTTGTCTGCGTATCCGGCTGCCCGTACAGCGCGGCGGCGACGCGCGCTCCGTCGGATTCTCTCAGAGCCGCGCTGACCGAGAACGGGAGCTTATACCCGGCACAATGCAGATTCGAGTCGTCGCCCGTGAAGAGGATCTTTACACAGAGCTCGCCCTCCGCCGATACGGTCTGCCCCTCGAGAAACGTCCTGCAGCCAGATACCTGCGTGACCGTGTTCACTATTCTTTTTACGTCCGGCAGGTCGTTTGGCAATATGAATTCGCCGTCTGCCGCGGCTACGGCGTCCGCGTGCGTCGCCGTCCAGTTTACGTTTGCGTTGTTCAATCCGATACCTCCATATTTTATATATTCTATTATGGTTATTCGTAACCTGCTTTTTTCATCTGCGCTCTCAGCTTGTCGATCGCCGATTTTTCGATACGCGACACGTACGAGCGCGATATGCCGAGTTTTGCCCCGACCTCAGCCTGCGTCATCGGCTCTCCGCCGTCGAGCCCCGTTCGAAGTATCATTATTCGCCTTTCGCGTTCGCTCAGTACGTTCATCAAAAGCTCCACGGCTTTTCTTTCGCGCGACCTTTGGTCAAGCGCTTCGGCTATATCCTCATCCGTTGAAATGACGTCGCCGTACGTCAGAGGATTCCCGTCTTTATCGGTATCTATCGTATCGTTTACCGAGAGCTCGTTTCTGAATTTTTTCTGCGTCCGGAACTGCATCAGTATCTCGTTTTGAAGGCATCTGCAGGCGTACGTTGCAAATCTCGTGCCGTTTGACGGATCGAACGTATCAACGGCTTTAATGAGTCCCACGGTACCTGTCGATATCAGTTCATCCTGATCCGACTGCGAATAATACCTTTTAACTATATGCGCGACGAGCCGCAGATTATGCTCGATGAGCTTCTGTCTCGCCGTCCTGTCGCCGCGCTTCATTTTTTCAAAGCATTCCGCCTCTTCCTCAGCCGTAAGCGGCGGAGGAAACGCGTCCGAATCCGACACTTTGAGAAAAATATAAAAGAAACCGAAAAGAATTGCGGAAATACCGCCCGGCAATAGCATCACCCTCCCACTATTTCATATTTTTTTACAATCTGTTTTTACGTATAAAACACGGATATCGTACTATATAGATGATGGGAAAAATACGTCATCCGGAGTTATTGAGTTGAAATTTGCGATAATCGACATCGGGTCGAACACCGCGAAAGCGGAAATATACAGATACAAGCACGGCAGGCTTTCGGCGGTCGCCAAATACGTCGAGCGCGATATGATAGCCGACCACAAGGACGGCGGCGTGCTCGACGCCGAGGGCATATCCGTCCTTATAAATATTATGAGCGGCTTCACCGCTTTATGCGCGGAAAACGGTGTTGACCGGATCTTTCCGTACGCCACGCAAAGTCTGCGCGGGATCTCAAACGCCGGGCAGGTATGCAGGAGCATAAAGGAAGCGACGGGGCTTGACGTTACGGTCATAAGCGGGGAGCAGGAGGCAAGACTCGGCTGCGAGGCGTTTCTGTACGAAAACGACCCTGACGACGCGATCCTCTCCGACATGGGCGGCGGCTCGACAGAGATCAACGTTATACGCGGAGGCTCGGTCGTGACATCGGTAAGTCTGCCGTTCGGCAGCAGATCCCTCTGTCACGGGCTCGGCATCGGCATATTCCCTACGCCCGCGCAGATACTTGAAATAAAAAACGCCGTCATGACCTGCGCCGGGCGGTACAGGCAGGACAACGAATGTGAGCTTTACGCGGGCGGCGGCACGTCCGCAGGTCTTTTCCGCATTTACAGAACAGTAACGAAAGAAACCGAAAGATCCGTTACAACGCGGGCTCTGTCCGGGCTTCTTTCCGAGCTCGGCGCGGATCCCGTACGCGCGGAGCAGCTTGCACGGAAGTACACACCCGACAGATACGACACGGTCTACGCCGGGATGTACGCCCATTTGTTTCTGTGTGAGGCGCTCGGTTCATCCGTGATCAATCATTGCAAAACGACGTGCAGGATGGGATACGCGCGCCGGTTAATCAAAGACGGTATTCTGAAATGAAAAAAATCATATTATATATACTTATAGCTTCTTTTCTGTTTCTCTGCTCCTGCGGCGGCGGATTCTATGACGCGGTATGCTCCGTGCTCGGTATAGACAACAGCGATTACGCCGCCGAGGCCGCCGTATCGGAAATTGCGCCGGACGACGAGACCGCCGTAAAGCTTGCGGAGCTTTCGCTTATCGTCTGCTGCAGCGACAGGGTCGTCACTTTTGAATCGTTTTCCGACGTTTCCTCGGAATACGTCGACGTGGTGCTGAATTATCTTTCCGGCACGTTTTATTCGAAGTATTCCGCCGACGTTCAGATGATGGATAAATTCAGCGAAAATTACCCGGAGCTCAGTGTAAACGCGCTCATACCCGTTTCGGATTATGAAAACACGGTCTACGCATATTTCGGCGGCAACCGCAAAGCTGTCGTGAAGTCGACGGCGATGTACTCGTATCTGGACAGGATAGACGCGTTCATCCTCGTCGGGCAGGCGCAGGATATCAGGGCGACGTACACCGTGCACGAAGCAGTCGAAACGGAAAACACGTACAGGCTGACTGTGTCATATTTCAAAAACAGCGACAATATGGGAACGTACGATATCATCTTCCGCAAGCGCGAAGACGGCGAGCCGTATATATGGCGGCTCACCGCCTCGTCAAAGCTGTACGGAGGTCTCTGATACGGCGATATAAAAACAAACCGGCGTTTCATCAGAGGGCATAAGACGGTATCATACGCTGACATATTTGGACGAGTTATCGTTGTACAATACATAACAACCTTTGGGATACGATCAGCAGCCAAACTCGCGAAGAGTATTAGTTGGCTAATATATTAAAGAGGTGCATTATGAAATTGAGCGTTTTTAAATATGATGCCGAGTCGTTTGAAGGTGAAATTCTTGTTAAAAATACATACGGTGAATTTATTTGTTATGCCTATCCTTTTTTCGGAGATATTAACTCAATTAACCCCAATGCTTTTGATGTTTTACTGGCCAAAAATATTGTCATCTCAGACGAATTGAACTATAAAATAGAGAAAAATTCAAAGTCATATTTTGCATATTCCATTTGTGGAATTAAAACAAATGACTTTACGATTTCAGTAGATAATATGGATTTTGCATTGGATACGATGCTGCCTAAAGATGTTATTATAGGTCAATACATAAAATTCGAATGCCTCAGAATTGATGCAATAACCACTGATTGTTTCAAGTTAAAACCGCATAATTAGTCAATTACTCAAAGGCGAATCCGATCACATTCTGCTATAATAATGTTGAACATACCATATGATTAATGGGTTTACGCCCGCTTTTTTATTTGGCCTGCTTGGGGGGATTCGTCTCGGATTTTGCAAAGTAATTTGCGGTAATTTGTTCGTGCGTGCTTTGCAAAATCCTTCGGTCACCGCTAAAAACGGTCCCCCGGACCGTTTTCTTCACGCTGGTTCGAATCCCCCTGCTTGAAGATATGCGCCAAAACAAAACGACGCCACAAGGCGTCGTTATATTTTGGCCTCCCGAAAAATCTATATCCGAACCCGTGAGGGTGTCGGGGATGGGGGCGGTTATTTCGTTGTTTTCGCCGGTAAAATTCAGCGATATGAGGATCCGGTCGTCGTAGACGATCACGCGGTTAACGAACGTATCGATCAAGCGTGAGCGATACGCCGGATCGTTCGGGTCGCCTCTTCTGAACGACGTTATGAAAAACACGATCTGCTCTTTGTTAATTCCCGGCGACTTCACGCTTTCGGCGGTGAGATCTATCTTGATAGACTCGGCCTCCGCCTCCAGCTCGCGGAGCCTTGTCGCGGTCGTTTCGGTGAATACGCCCGCCTCGATCGCTTTCATGATATTCGAGATCGCCGTCTCCGTGCGCTTCAGGTTATTCCGGAGCGCCGCCTCGGTGCTGTTGTCCTTCTCTTCGAGCTGGACGTCGACGCAGCGCTGCGCGAGACGGTCGACCGCCCGGTCGTCCGATATAAAGGCGGTTATGTACTCGACGACAGTCGACTCGAGCCATTCCTTCAACACGCTTTTCTTATCACACGCGTGATCTCTTTTGCGCTTTTTGCACGAATAGTAATAATGCCGTTCCCCGCTCTTCCCGGTCCCGCTGTCGCCGAACATAGGCGAACCGCACCGGCCGCAGAACACTCTCCCGGTGAGCAGATATTTGATCCCTTTGCGCTTCGGCGCGACAGGGGTCTTTTTGTTTTTCTCGATCATATCCTGCACCTTTTCAAACTGGCGGTCTTCGATGATCCGCGGCACGCCTCCGGGCACGGTCACGTCCGCCCATGAGTATTCACCGATATAAAATCTGTTGCTTATAATCCGCTGAACGGACTGCACGGTAAAGCTGTTCCCGCGTGACGTTCTGAATCCCGCGGCGTTCAGATCACGCATTATATCCGCCGGAAGCTTCCCGCTCTCGTACAGGTCGAAGATCCTGCGTACGACCGGAGCCGTCACCGGATCGACGACGAACCGCTTTTCCGCGTCAACCGAATACCCGAGAGGGACAGCCGAGCCGTTATATCTGCACTTATAAGCCGATTCGCGCATTCCGCGTATGACCTTGCCGTTCAGCTCCGCGCTGTAATACTCCGCGAGCCCTTCGAGCAGGCTTTCAAGGATGATCCCCTCCGGTCCCTCCGGGATCCGCTCTTTTGCCGACAGCAGCGTCACGCCGTTACGGCGCAAAATCGCCTTGTTAATCGCTATGTCTTCACGGTTACGTCCGAAACGGTCGATCTTCCATACGATAACGTAATCGAACGTACGTGCGGCGCTGTCCCGGAACATCTTCTGAAAGTCCGCTCTGTTGTCGTTCGTGCCGGTCTTCGCACGGTCGATATACGTACCGACGACGCGCAGATTATTGTCGTCGGCATATGCCCGGCATTCCCGGAGCTGTCCCTCGATGGACTGCTCCGTCTGCCGTTCGGACGAATACCGGGCGTATATCACGGCGCGCACTTTTTCAGGCGCTTGAGAATCTTTTTTCACTTCAGATATTCAACGCAGAGCTTTTCAAAAAGCGCGTGCGCCGTCACGGCGTTGTCAAGCGCGTTACGCGGATATTTACACTCAACGCCGAAGCGTGAGGCGACCGTCTGAAGCTTGATGTCGGGCAGCTCCGGCGCTTTATGCGTCGCCATCTTCACGACGTCGATATAATCATGATGCGCGGCGAAATCGGCGAGTGCTCTTTTCATGAAGCAGGCGTTGAACGTCGCGTAATTCGCCACGATCGGAAGATCTCCCGCAAATCCGAGAACAGCCGGCGCAATTTCCGCAAACGACGGAGCTCCGCTCACGTCCGCGGCTGTGATGCCGTTTGCCGCCGAAGCCGCGGGCGGGATCGGCATACCGGGGTTTACAAACGTTCTGAATTGCTTCACGACGGCGCCGTTTTCGACGCGAAGGAGCGCGATATCGACGATCTTGTCTCCGTCATAGTCTGTTCCGGTCGTTGCGAGTCCAAGCGCGATATACGCCGGGTGGTTTGCTCTGAATTCCGTCACAGCGTTTTTCGAATACATTTTCGGGCGGCTGTACTTGTATTTTGACGGTGCGGAAGCTTCCTCGTCGTCATCTGCTCCGCCTTCAAGGTCGGGAATCTCAGCCTTTGCCGGAGCGGGCTGTTTTTTCGGCGCCGGCTTTTTGAAAAAGCCGATCACACCGAGCACAAGACCGACGACCAGGATCATAACGGCGCCGACAAGCGCGTCCCGGCCGCTCTCGCCGCCGGCAAGTGCCGCGATGAGCGCCACGACGCCGACCGCCGCGATTATAATGCCGATAAGAAACAGCTTGCTTTTGTTTTTCATATTATCTCACCTCTTAATATTTTTGTCTGTTCTCGATCACTTTCCCGAGGATCGTGACCTGGAGCTGCCACTCAATACTCTGCCCTGCCTGCCAATATGTATAATACCGTGATATCATGGCGCGCATTTTTGCAAGCGCCTGTAAAACTTTTTTTGCTCATTCTTCCAGCATCTCATAAAAGGCGTTTTCCGTGATAACCTGAATGTCGATCCCGGCGAGAACGTATTCCTCCGCCTTTTTCTGCTTCGTCGTTTTTCCGTTCTTCACGTTCACCGAATAGTCGGTATTTCCGAGTATCAGAAAATTCGTCTTTTTTGTGATGCCGTTATCACAAACTCCGCCGACGTTGACGACGAGCTGCGCGGCCTCGGCTCTCGTCATCTTGTCGAGCGCTCCGGTAAAAACACAGTGTTTTCCGTAAAGCGGGTGCGTTTCGTCAAATTCGGTCGTATCCGCCGTGATCGTCCGGAGATCAAGTCCCGGCAAATGCGGCTTTTTAAAACTCTTCACGAGATCCGCGACGGATCCGCTCGCGTTTATCCGCTTTTTCATCTCTTCAAAGCAGCGGAACGTCGTTACGCAATCATCATACGCGCGGTGTTCTCTCGTCTGATCAACGCCGAGCGCTCCGGCGATATCTTTCAAGCGGTGATGTTTAAGATCCGGAAGCAGCTTTCGCGCGATCCTCATAGTATCGACAAAGTCGTTACCGAACGTCTTACCGTACGCCCGGACACTGTTCTCATATATAAAATTTACGTCAAAATTCACGTTATGACCGACAACGAGATCGCTGCCGATGAACGTGATAAACGGTGAAAGGGCGTCCTTTACCGCCGGCGCGCCTTTCAGATCGTCGTTCGTGATACCTGTCAGATTCTGCACGAAATCGTCGATCTTATAACCGGGATTTACAAGCGTGGTGTAACTATTGATGACGGCGCCGCCTCTGATACGCAGCGCAGCGAGCTCGATTATATCGTCGTATTCCGGCGCGTAACCCGTTGCTTCAATGTCGATGACTGTATAATCGTCGCACAGATCAATTATATTGTTTCCTTTTCCCGGTCTTGTAATCGTTTTTGCCATTTTCTGCCTCCGTTAAAATTTTTGCCTGTTCTCGATCACTTTTCCAAGGATAGTGACCGGAAGCTGTTCGATCTGTTTGTTCGTGAAAAACATCGGGGCGTAATTTGAATTGAACGGGATCAGCATGATGCCGTCGTCGGTGCGCTGGATCTTTTTCAGCGTCGCCTCGTCACCGTTTACCATTACAACGCAGACGTCGCCGTTTTCGGCTGTCGGCTGACGCCTGACGATCACGACGTCGCCCGCGCAGATCCTCGGCTCCATACTGTCACCGGAGACGCGCAGCGCCATAAACTCACCGCTCGCGGCGAGCTCGGGCGTGATCTCTTCGAAATCGAGAATATCCTGCACCGCCTCGATCGGGACCCCGGCGTGCACGATCCCCACAACCGGGACCTTGACGCCATTTTTCGGATTCACGGGCTCAACGTAGCCCTTCGCGATCAGCACGTCGGCGGGTAAGCCGAGATAATCGGCTATCTGCTTCAATGAGGTATAACTCGGCATCCTGCCGGCTTTCCAGTTTGACATATTTGCGGAACTCAAACCGAGATCATGGCACATCCGCGTGACGGAAGTGCCGCGGTCTTTGCAAAGCTGCTTCAGTCTCTCATAAAACATAAAAAACTCCTTTTGTGCAAAACCGCCAAAAATGCCACTTCATTTTTGTGAAGTTTTAAACTTCACTTTTGTGAGATTTCTCTTGACAATTTCACTTTTGTGAAGTATAATAATGGCGTACACGGAAAAAATGACAAAAACAATTCACTTTTCCGATGTGCAAGTGAAAAAGGCGGTTTGTGTGTATGATGTTCAGGCAAGCTCATTATAACACACAAATCCGTCTTTGTCAACAAGATTGACAAAAAACATCAAAAAAGTGAGGTAAAGGCATGGACAAAAGAACATTCTACAGCTGCAATGAAGCCGCCGTCATTCTCGGATGTCATCGTCAGACAGTAAAGACGATGATCGAGCGCGGCGAGCTGAGAGGCCAGCGCATGCACCCGGGCATGAAGAAAAGCAAATACGTGATCCCCGTGTCCGAAGTGATGCGCAAAAAGGCCGAATGGGAAAACGGCGTCGCTTATGCAGAATGATACGACGATCCGTATCGAGACCGTCCCGCCGAATGCGCGCGTTGACTATGATCTTATGTCAGACAGAGTCTTCGACCAGTTCGCGCGGGACACCGTCGAGGCCTGCCGCCGGTTCTTTGCCATTCCCGGCGTGCAGGAAAAATACGAAATATGGCTGAAAGAGTACAGAAAGAAGCAAAAGGAGAGACAGACACAATGAAAAAGAACCCCGGGAGAAAAGAACGCCGCCGGCTCGCGCGTCAAAACCGCAGATCCGACGGGCGCGAGAGGGCGAAAAGAAACGAGCAGCTGCAGAAAGAAGCGGCCGCGGAAAGGAAACGGAAATGAAGATCAAGCAAACGAACATGTGCCCGTACTGCGGGCGTGCGCTCAGGATCGACGTGAACGCGGAAAAACAGCGCGATATCGTCCGCTGTGACTGCGGCGCCGATCTGCTGATACTGTCCGAGGTGCAGGTAAAAACGAAGATCTACCGCGTGACGATAGGCGAGGAGGAATGATGAACGATCATGGTTTCGATATTAACGGTCCGGCGCTGATCGATGCTTTTATCAAAGCTCATGCAAAGGCGACAGGAGACGAAAAAACGTTGAAGATCGCTCGAATATTTGAAAAATACGGAGTATCTCTGATGGATGGTATGGCAATGACATTAGAGCTCATTGCTGCAATACAGGAGGAGTAAAAATAACATGACGATGATATCAAAGGCGTGCAAGGTCACGGCGGGCATTTTCGCGGTCGCGGTGATCGTTCTTCTCATCGGGCTTGCGGGCCGCCTGGAAGGCGAAGACCGGCAGATCAAAGCCGGCGAAATGCTGCCGGAGCAGGCGATGACGCTTGACGAGATCGGGGAGGACGCGGGCAAAGCGGCGGCGACGCTGGTCTGCTGCATAGTGTTCGCGACGATATCTCTTCTCATCGACACGCACGAAGCGAAAACGCCGTGCTTCACGAACGACGAAGATATGCCGTCGACGATACCGGCGCGCACGGATCCGCCGTCTCCGCCGACAAGCGGGAGCAATATTGTTAAACAAAAAACTTGCGACGGCTGCGGCTGGGCTTCGGGCTGCCAGGATGTTTTGAAGAATAAAAGATGCGAATGGTATAAAAGGAGGGGAAAACGATGATCCACAGCGTTAAATGCCGGTCTCAGTATTTCAACGCGCTGAAATCGGGACTGAAAAAGTTCGAGATCCGGAAAAACGACCGCGGATACAAGGTCGGGGATCTGCTCGCGCTGAACGAGATCGACAACGGAGGCAATTATACCGACCGCGCGGCGGTCTGCAAGATCGTTTATATCCTTGACGGCTTCGAAGGGCTCTCCGCCGACTACGTCGCGCTCGGCGTCGAGCTGCTCCTCGCGGATTCGGGAGGTACGTATGACGGCTAAAGAGGCGTTATCGCTGATGAAGAACAAGTCGTACGTCAAGTGGTACGACTCGCGCTCCGACAGTTTCCATTACGGGCGGTACATTGAACTTTTGCAGATCTACCACGGCAGGCACCCGCAGGACATAGGAGAGCCGCCGAGGCTGATCACGAACGCGAGGATCCGCGTGTCCGACATCTGCACCGTCTTCGTCGCTCTGAAAGACCTGTATCCGTATTCGGTCTCCGACGATATGATCCGGAACGATTACGACAAAAAGCTCGAGAATATCGGCCGCGCCCAGCGCGCGCGTCTGTACAATAGGTGTCCGCGGTGCGGCGGGA
The DNA here is from genome assembly GCA_902762505.1 of uncultured Ruminococcus sp. Lineage (GTDB taxonomy): Bacteria > Bacillota > Clostridia > Oscillospirales > CAG-272 > UBA1248. The sequence continues at coordinate 11,118 of CACWOQ010000028.1, forward strand.
AGCTCGCCGACGAGCTTGTCGACAACGCGGTATCGAAGCGTGACGGGCGCGTACTTGTGTGTACCCGGTGCGGAAAGACGGAAGTCTTCTGTGACGAAAACGGTATATCCGATCCGTTCACGGACTGGTGGTGCTTCCTTACGGAGGACGAGATATGAGAGGGCAAAAAAAGATCCCCGGAGATCTCCGGAGATCGGTCTTGAGTGTGCGCGGCAGCGGTCGGCAAATCGGCGCCGCGCTTCACTTTCCCTCATTATACCACAGGGAGAGAGAAAATGCAAGATAAAAACGACAATATCCTGAAAGTTTTATATAAAGAGCCGTTTTGTCCGCCGGTCGTGGTCGACTGTACGCTCAAAAGACTTGAAAAAATGCTTACGGCGGACGGCGGAAAGATCGAAAAAATGCGCTTTTCGTCAGACGTCGAGATCATATACGCGAACAACGGCACTCTTAACTTCATGTGCGGGTTCGACTGGGTAAAAGGGCCCGCGGCGTTCGTCGGCAAAGGCAGGCACGAAGGCGTATTCATGCCGCTCACACAGGCGCGTATCAACGCGATCAGATATCTTTTCAAATGGGAGGACAAGGATAATGCAGAAAACACGAATATACATTAAAGGCGAATGCGGTCACATTGACGTTTCCGAGCCGATCGTCGAGGTGCTCAGGCAATACGCCGACAAGACGAAATATCTTTTTGTGAACGAAAACCGCGTCGGCATCGTGAAAAGCGAGATCCGCGGTATCATGAGCATCGAAGAGGAGGCAGGAAAATGACCGAAGCACTCAAAACGAAACTGACCGCCGAGGCGGGCAAGGACGAAGCACTCAAAATGTGGCTCGGATACCTCGAGCAGATCATGACGCCGGCGGCAGAGACCGCCTTCGTGACGAAAAATCTCACGTTAAAGGGCTATTTTGAAAAAGTCCGCGACTATGCGAAAAAGAACGCGAAAAATTCGTCGTTCTGCGGCGACGATCAGCTTGCGGCGCGCCTGCTCCGCGAGTACACCGGGACGCAGCAGGAACAGCCGGCGCCGGCTCCCGCTCCGGCTCAGAGCGCCGGCGTCACGCTCGACCTGCTCGATCTGATAGGATAGGGGGCGCTAAGCATGGCGATGCTCGACAAAATGACAATTCAAGTAAATATTGACGTGAGAAGGCTGAAAAAAGCGACTAAAGCGATCGAGCGGGCGACAAAGGCCATTAATAAGGCGACGTCGGCAATAGTAGAATTCGTCGTATCTACGAGACAGCTCGAATTAAAAGAAGCCGTGAGTGGGGCGGAGACACATGATCCCGTTTAAGAAGCTGCTCGCGTTCGAACCGCCGGCGCCGCGCCGGTTCCCGGTCGTAAAAGAAGAGGCGGTATGTGCCGCCGCGGTGCGCAATATCGGCGGCAAGATATACGCCGAATTTGCGTACTGGTATGACGCCGGGGCAAAGCCATATCCCGCGCTGCGGGCTTTCACGGACGGCGAAAACGTCCGGATATGGAACTCAAAGACCGACAAAGAGGCGACCGGTATTCTCGGATCGATATACTTTATCGGCAATATCTATTATAACGGAGGACAGTGCCTGAAATACGGCGGCTTTAAGTATTTAAAAGTATACGAAGACAAAACCGTGACCTCCGCCATGCTGCAGATCTTCGGCAAATATAAGGGCACTGCGCTGAACGCGATCGAAGGTATCCAGCACAAACGCCGCGCCGCGGCCGAAAGCGCGCGCATATTGAAAGAGCGCGAATATCAGGACGACGTCTTCGGCGTTATACCGGATCGCGATATCAACGAATTTCGGCAGTTTATAAAGGACGTCGTGATGCCCGAACACTACATATTTCAGCAGCCCGGGAAATGCCGCGACCGCCGCGGATACTGCACGTACTGCGAGCAGTGGATCCCGCTGTACTGGTCATACCGGCACAACGATCACGCACGCTGTCCGCGATGCGGAAACTGGGTGACGGTGAAAGATATCCGGAGAGGGCATCAGAACGTATATCACGTCGGTCTCTTCGCCATCGTCGACAGGCTCGGCGACGATTCCGTCGTCATGCGAACGTACGAGACGCGCGTCGATTACGGCGCCGTCAGCGAGGATATGACAATCCCGCCGTTGATCAAGCTCTGCGAAGGCACGCGCCACGTGATCAATTATAAAGGCCGGTCCGTGCGGTACGAGTATTTGCAAGAATACGACTACGCGGACGGTTGCTGGGAATACGACTGGGCGCGCCGCAACGACTTCGACAACAACGCGACCGTGTACAAAAAGTATCAGAACGTATATAACGCGTACATGGGCCGCAAGATCGAACCGAACGGATTTTGGCTTTACCGGTCGCCATCCGACGCGTTCCGGAGCACGAAGCTGAAATACGTCGACCTGCTCAGCGTATGGCGTCAGAACGAGACCGGCGTCAACGATCTGCTCCCGTGGTCGTTTCATTCCGCGCTTCGCGCGTTCTTTGAAAGCCCGGTCGTCGAATACCTGTATAAATTCGGCGCGAAGGCTCTGATCAAAGATCCGAACCCATCACGTTACGGTCTGAAATACAGCGGCAAGACCGTACCGGAGATATTCGGAGGTCTGACCGTCGCGGAAGTGTCGGAGATCCTGAAAAAGGACCCGACGCCCGTTCAGCTGTACGCCGCGATACAGATGAAGCGGCACGGTATAAAACCGGATTTCGAAGACGTTAAAAAATACGACCGCCTCGCCGGCGGTACCGTCGGGTCGTCGGTCTACTGGATAAAGCACCTCGCGGCGCTTCCGGGGGCGGTGAAAAAATACAAGTACGAAATGACGCTGTACCGGGACTACTTGGAAATGTGCAAACAGCTGAATTATGATCTGACTGATAAGTACGTCGAATTTCCGAAGGATCTCCGTCAGGCTCACAATGCGGCATGCTCGACGCTTGAGATCAACAAGAACCCGAAGCTGAACAAACAGATCATAAAACTTGAAGAAAAGACGAACAAAAAATATGCTTACGAAAACGACGTGTATCTGATCAGAGCGCCGCACGACGTTCCGGATTTCGTCGTAGAAGCAAAAACACAAAACAACTGCGTCGCACGCGTCTATATGGAAAAATACGCGCGCGGCGACTGCGTGATCCTGTTCGTCCGGAAGAAGGCGGACGCCGAGGATTCATATATCACCGTCGAGATCCGCAAGAACGTTATAAAGCAGTATTACGCAAAAGGCAACAGAACGCCGGACGACTCCGGCCTGAACTTCAAAAACGAATACGACGCGGCGGTTCTTGCTCCGCTGCGGGAGAAGGAGAGACAAAGAGCATGAACGAAATGATCGTAACAACGGCAACGGAGCGCACGCCGGAGCTGATCGCGCACGAGATCAACGCCATAAAGCAGATCGCGCGCCGGTCAAATCTGCAGTACGCGATAGAGATCGGAGAACGCCTCACGGAGGCGAAGCAGATCGTACCGTACGGATCGTGGGGCGAATGGCTTTCGTCAAACGTGGACTATTCCACGAGCACCGCGGCGAACCTCATGAAGCTTTACCGCGAATACGGAGACAAGCAGATAAGCATGACGACGGAAACGCTCACGCACGCGCTGGAGGGCGTCGACATGACGTCGGCGCTTCTCCTCACCGCTCTGCCGGCCGATGAGCGCGCCGAGTTTGCGGAGCAGAACGATATCGTAAACAAGAGCACCCGCGAGATCGAGGCGCTTATAAAGGCGAAAAAAGAAGCCGACGAGAGGGCGGCAAAAGCGAACGAGCGGATCGAAGAGCTCCGGGACGAGCTTGACACCAACCTGCACGAGCAGGGCATGCTCGGCGTGAAGGTGCAGGAGCTTCAGAACAGTCTCCGGGACAACGCCGAGACGATAAAGGATCTCGAGGATCAGCTTTCAAAGGCGAAAAAAGCGGCTCAAGCCGCCGAGGCGGCAAAGAGCGCGGCGTCTGAAAAGGCGCTCGCCGCCGCGAAAAAAGAAGGCGCAGAGGATCAGAAGAAAAAGGGCGCCGCGGAGCTTGAGAAGCTGAAGAAGGCCGCGGACGAGCTCAAAAAGAAGCTTGACGAGGCGGAATATCAGAAAAAGGCTGCCGCCGAGCAGTACGAGCAGAAGCTCGCGATCCTGCGCCGCGCCGAAGAGGAAGCGAAAGCGCAGTCCGACCCCGATATCGTAAAATTTCAGACTTTACTCGGACAGCTTCAGAACGATTTCAACGCGCTGCTCACGGTCGCGGCGTGCGCGAGATCGGAGGAAACGAAGGACAAGCTTTCCCAGGCGCTTAAAAAAGTGCTCGAAAAGCTTTCGGCGGCGGTCTGATCCGCCGTTCGGGACACAGAAAAAAGCGGGCGGACGCGTCCGCTTAATGTCTCGAATATCAATCTTAAAAGCTCGACCGTCTCTTATAAAAAGAGGCGGGGCGACTTTGATAACGAAAAGAGGGGGCGCGCGGTACGGCATGACAGCGCGGCCGTGCCGCCTCTGACCGTGCGGGCGTCAGCCCGTCACAAAGGAAGGGACAGGATGAAAAGGACACGGATTTACAGGAAGCGGACGACGAGCACGGCGATCTCGGTCGAAGAGGAGTATTACCCGGTATGGGAGGGACCGAAGGGCAGGGGCAGAAAGCTCCGGCCTACGAGCGACGCCCAGCAGATCCTCAACGACAAAAAGAGTCTGAAGCACTTCACCGACCTGGTCAACAACAATTTCAGACAGTACGAAGACCTGAAGATCGAGCTCACATACTGCGACGCACGCAAGCCCGACGGCATCGACGACGCGCGCCGGCTTCACGCCGCTTTTGTCCGCCGCCTCCGCCGCTGGTACGAACGCCGCGGCAAAGAGCTCAAATACGTCGTCGTCGACGAGATCGGCAAAAACGGGACGATGCGTCCGCATCATCACATGCTGATCACCGGCGGGATCGATTACAGGACTCTCAAAACGCTGTGGGGCAACGGAAGCGTGAACGTCGCGCCGATCGATTACGAGCAGTACGGCTCCGCGTCGTGGTGCGAATACGTGTTCAAAGATCCGCGTTACTCGCGCAAATGGCGCGGGTCCCGGAACCTCACGCCGCCCGACGTGAAGGAACGCGACAGCGAGAACAACGGCAGGATCGCCGCAAAGCTCCTCAGATCGTTCGAATCCGGAAAGCCCTTCGCACCGGCGCGCCCGGGATATACGGCTGAGCGCGTCGAGATCAAACGAAATCCGTACAACAAGGACGTATACGTGCGTATACGGTGGGTAAAGGAGGACCTATATGAAGATCGTCGGAAATCTGCTGTGTGATCCGAATTACGACTACGTACATACCGAGCCCGGGCGGGAAAAAGACCCGGACGCGGCGGCTGAAATGTGGGCTATGTTCGCCATGATGGAGCACGTCGGCGGCGTCTCGCGCAAATTCCGGATAAAAGCGAACGGTCACGCGTGCCGGATGATGCACGTCGACAGGCTGAAAAAGGGCGATTTCGTGCAGATCACGGGATACCCGAGAGTGCAGAACGACGGGCGCCCGTACGTGCTCGTCACGGAATACAGGCTGCTGAAAAAGGCGGTAAGCAAATGACGGAGCGGCTCGGATATTACGACCGTCAGATAGCTCTCTGGCACGTCCGCGCGTATGCGTCCCGGAAAAAGGCTTTTGAAACGCTGCGCCGCTCCGTCGCTTCGGCGATGCCTTCACCGTCTGCAGACAGGCCCGTACCGTCCGGCGGCTCCGTATCCGACTCCACGGCGGCGAAGGCGGAGAAAATAGAGCGCCTGTATGAAAGCCGCGAGTACGTGCAGATCAGAGCCGTTGAGGACGCGCTCGAGACGGCGGGCGCCGACATACGCGGCAGATCCGAGCGTCAGAAGCTCCGCCGCGCTCTGATGCTCAACTGTGCCGACCGCAAAACGTATCCGTTTCACAGGCTCGGGATCGACTTTGTATCACAGCGTGATTTCTTCCGGCGCCGCGACCGCTTTCTCGCCGAAGTTCTGAGACGTCTGCAATATGGCACTGCGCCGCGCTGAAACGTGGTATAATGGTCACAATGGAAAGTGCGGACGCCGGGACGGTGACGCAAGTGGGTTTGAAGGGTGGGCTTTATGAAAGACTTCGCACGGGCGTTTTACAACTCCGCCGCGTGGGCGGCCTGCCGTGAGTCGTATATCGCCGAACGCCGGGAAACAGACGGCGGGCTGTGCGAGGTCTGCAGAGAACGGCGCGGCGAGATCGTGCATCACGTGATCATGCTGACGCCGAACAACATCGGTGATCCGCTCGTCGCTCTGAATCACGACAACCTGCGGCTTGAATGTCTGCAGTGTCACAACGACGAGCCGGGTCACTACAACGACAGCCGGTACGGGAGAAAAAGCGCGTGCGGCTTTGACGAGAACGGCGAGCCGTTCAAAAGATAGCCGGTCCCTGGCTGTCTTTTCTTCTCCGCGGTACTCCCCCCCGTTTCAGGCTCCGGGATACCCCCGCGGAGACCGTCGCGGGTGGGTTAATTTTTGCTGCGGCTTATGTGCAGGGAAGGGCTCACACGCGCAAAACAGCAAAACAGCATAAAAACAGACAAATGCGGACAAGTCCCCCGCATGTCGGGAAAGGACGGTCAAAATGCCGAAAAAAAGCGCTGAAGTCACAAAAGACGACCGCATAAAAGCGTATGCGAAGAAGCTTCGCCGGCTTATCCGCGACGTTCCCGCCGAGAGGGCGAGCCTCGCCGGCAAGATAATCGAGGAGATCGCTTTTCAGACCGCAACGCTCGAAGATCTCCGCGACGTTATAAACCGCGAGGGCGTGATCACGGAGGTCACAAACGGCAACGGCATCACGTTCATGGGCGAATCGCCGGAATCGAAGGCTTACAACAATCTGATAAAGAACTACAACGCCACCGTCACGGCACTTTCGAAGATCGTGCAGATAGACGCGGCGTCCGGCGCAGAGCCGGAGATCATGAAGTATCTGCAGAATACACGCGTTCGGAGATGAGCGCGTTTTTTGATTACTTCACGGCGGTCTATGACGGGCGCATAGTCGCCTGTCAGAAAATGAAAAAGCAGGCACAGCGGCTGCTCGAAGCAGCCGCAAAGCCCGGCAAATACCATTACGACGAGAGGATCGCGAACAAGCACGTCGATTTTATTGAGAAGTTCTGCCGCCTCCCTTCCGGACGGATCGGTCAGCCGTTCGTCCTGGAGCCGTTTCAGAAGGCGAGGCTTCAGGCGACGTTCGGCTTTGTCGACGACAAGAACCTCCGGCAGTACCGCGAGGTGAACACGATCGAGGGACGTAAGAACGGCAAGACGTCGGAGGCCGCCGCCGTAGAGCTCGATCTTTTGCTCAACGACGAGGAGGGCGCGCCGCAGGTGTACAACGTAGCGACGAAACACACTCAGGCGATGCTCGGCTTCAACGCCTGTTACCGCATGGTCAGGCAGTCCCCGGAGCTGCGCTCCGTTGTCCGGAAACGGCAGTCGGATCTTTACTGTCCGTTCAACATGGGTTATATCATGGCGCTCGCGTCGAACACAAAGAGCCTTGACGGGCTTGACGTCTCCGGCGCCACGATCGACGAGCTCGCCGCGATCCGGAACCGCGACCTTTACGACCTGATAAAACAGGCGGGGTCCGCGCGCGAGCAGCCGCTCATATACGTGATAAGTACGAACGGGTTCGTCCGCGAATCGATCTTCGACGCGCAGTATGAATACGCCGCCGGCGTGATCGACGGCACCAAAGAGGATGAGCGCTTTCTCCCCTTCATATATGAGCTCGACAGCCCGGACGAATGGCTTGACGAGTCTTGCTGGATAAAGGCAAACCCGGGGCTCGGGACGATAAAATCGTATGATTATCTGAAAAACAACGTCGAGAAGGCGAAGCAGGATCCGAAATTCAAGCCGACCGTCCTCGTAAAGGATTTCAACATACCGCAGACGGCGTCCTCTGCCTGGCTCACAGCGGAGCAGGCGAACAACACCGCCGTCGAGTGGCCCGGCTTCGATTACTGCATAGGCGGCTTCGACGCCGCCGACAGCGTCGACCTCAACGCCGCGACGTGTTACTGCGCACGTCCGGACGACCCGAATATATACACGCGTCAAATGTACTGGATCCCGCAGCGCGTGATCGACGACGCGGAAAAAGCCGGCGACCGCAAGGAGCGCGACGCCGTCCCCTATTCTCTGTGGGTGCAGCAGGGATATATGAGAACGTACCCGGGCACGAAGGTCGACAAGCGTGTTTTCCTTGACTGGTTCTGCGAGCTCCGGGATAACGAAAACCTGTATCCGGTTTATATCTTTTACGACCCGTGGCACATAGACGACTCGCTCCTTCGCGAATTCAAGGCGAATTTCGGTGAAAACTCGATGAAGCCGGTGCGGCAGGGCGTTATATCGCTTTCGGAGCCGATGAAGGATCTCGGAGTCGAATTCGCCGAGCACCGGGTGATCTATCAGAACAACCCGGTCACGAAATGGTGCTTGTACAACACCATGAAAAAGCAGGATATAAACGGCAATATCCAGCCCGTCAAGACTACGGACCCGCGCAACCGTATCGACGGCGCCGTATCCCTTATAATCGCGCACAAAGGATTTCTCGACGTGCGGGATCAATACGTAAATTTAAACGAGGGTGTACATGGCTAACATATTCAACCGCAAAAAACTGAGAGAAAAGGACGCGATCGAAAAAGCCGTCGGTCAGTATTTCGGGCTTTTGACGGCATACTCGCCCGTATTCACGACCTTTGAAGGCTCGGTATACGAGGCGGAGCTCTGCCGCGCCGCGATCCACTCTTTCGCCCAGCACGCGAGCATGCTCGAGCCGCGCGTTTACGGCTCGGCGGACCCGGCCTTCGCCAACCGTATGAGGCAGCCGAACGAGCTGATGAACGTCAAGCAGTATCTTTACAGGCTCGCGACGGTCTACAAGGCGACGAACAACGCTTTTATCGCTCCGGTCTGCGACGACGCGCAGGGCGAGCATCTGATCGGCTTTTACCCGCTCGTGCCGTCAAAATGCGAGCTTGTCACCGTCAACAACACCGTGTATCTGCGTTATAATTTCGCCGGCTCCGTTTACGGTGCGATAGAATTCGACCGCGTCGGCAGGATGATGCAGTATTATTTCCGCGACGAGATCCGCGGAGAGGGCAACGAATCGCTCCGCCCGACGATGGACATGATCCACGCGCAGAACGAGGGCATCGTCGAAGGCGTGAAAAGCTCCGCGTTCATCCGCTTCCTCGCGCGCGCCGGCAACGTTCTGAAGGACGACACGATCAAAGCCGAGCAGAAGCGTTTCCGCGAAAACGCCCTCAATCCGGAGAACAACGGCGGCGTAATGATCTTCGACAGCAAGTACGCCGAGGTGAAGCAGGTAAACAGCACCCCGTTCGTCGTCGACGACAAACAGATGCAGATCATACGCGACAACGTATACATGCACTTCGGGACGAACGAAAAGATCATCAAAAACGAATACAGTCCGGAGCAGTGGTCCGCGTACTGCAAGGGCGAGGTCGAGCCGTTCGCGCTCGAGGCGTCGCTCGTGCACACGCGTATGAAATACACAGAGCGCGAGATCAGCTCCGGGAACAAGATATATTTCTCGTCCGGACGGCTCGATTTCATAAGCACTCAGGACAAGATCAAGCTTATTACGGATCTGCGCGACCGCGGTATGATCTCCGCCAACGAGGGGCGCGAGCTTCTCGGGATGACGCCGATCGGAGAGGACGGAGACGTCTTCTATATCCGCCGCGATTACGCCACGGTCAAAGAATTACAGGCGCCTGCCGAAGCGGCGCCGGAAAGTGAGACGAACAATGCCGTTTAAACCCGACGAAAGACAGTACAGAGCCCTCACGGTGCTGCAGACGGCGCAGCGCGCCGACAGATATTTCGATACTGATTACTACGTCGAAGGATACGCGATGAAATACGCGCCGTATCTGCTTTATGAAGACGACGACGGGCCGATATATGAGGAGTTTCTTCCGAGCGCCTTCGACAATACGGATATGTCCGACGTCATCATGCAGTACGACCACGAGGGCCGCGTGTTTGCGCGCACGCCCGACAGTCTGCGGATAATATTCGACGACGTCGGTATGTTCACAGCCGCCGATCTCGGAAAAAGCACCGGGGCGAAGCAGCTGTACGAGGAGATCAGCGCCGGGCTGATCCGAAAAATGTCGTGGTGCTTCCGCGTCGGTGAGTGCCATTACGACGATCAGCGCCGCACGATAGTGCACACGGCTGTGAAAAAGATATACGACGTGTCCGCCGTATCGATCCCGGCAAACGATAACACGGTCATCAACGCGCGAAAGTGGGGAGAGGGAGTCATCTTGCCCGCGCTTCAGGAGCTGAGGGAAAAGCGCGAGCGTGAAATAAAGCTTTTACAGCTCAAAATCAAACTGAAAGGATCTTAAACAATGAGAATTGACGAAATCAACACCCGCCTCGCCGCCATATCCGCAGAGGCCGAAAACGAAGGCGCCGACATAAACGCCCTCACCGCAGAAGCCGACGCTCTGATCGCAGAGCGCAAAGCCATACAGGAAGCCGGCGAAAAGCGCGCTTCCCTGCTCTCGAAGATCGCCGCGGGCGAGGTCGGCAAGAGGACCGAAGCGGTCAAGGAAAAGACCGCCCGCAAAGCCATGACGCGCGAGGAAGCGCTCGCAAGCGAGGAATACCGCAGCTTCTTCGCAAAAACGCTCATGAGAATGCCCGTAAACGAAGACGAGCAGACCGCAGCGAGAGCCGCGGGCGTAGCTCTTACCACCACCGCGACGACCTTCGTCGAGGCGGGCGTGGCAGCCGACGGCGTGAACAACGGCGGTCTTTTCATTCCGACCGAAATGAGCCTCGCCCTGGTCAAAGAGGCGGAGCTCGTCTCCCCGATCTTCCGTGACGTCGCGAAGGACAACCTCCCCGGCGTCCTCAAATTCCCGTACAAGGTATCCGGCACCGGCGCGGACGTACGCACCGAGGGCACTCCTAACCCCGACGGTCAGATCGAATGGGCGGAGCTCGAGCTTACGCCGTACGAGATATCCGAGACGATCCGCGTGACCTGGAAGCTGGAGCGTATGGCTGTCCCGGCGTTCCTCTCCTACCTGCAGACCGAGCTCATCGCAGCCGTCAAGGACGCGATGATCGATCAGACCATATACGGCACCGGCACCGGTGAAGTGACCGGCGTCACCGCCTCCGCCGGCTCGGACAATGAAAAGACCTACGACGGCACCGATCCGCTCGCCGCGATCAAGGAAGGTCTCGCCCTTCTCTCCGGCAAGCAGAAGGCGGGCGCGAAGATCTACATAAGCAACTCCGTCGCCGAGGAGATCATGTTCCATCAGGACGCGAACAGCTTCTACAACTTCGCCGTCGTCAACGGCGCCGGCATAAGCACGATCGGCGGCTATCCCGCGGAAAAGGATCCGTATCTGGATGACGGCGACATCGTCATCGGCAACATGAAGAAGTTCAGGCTCAACGAGATCGAACCCATCTCCGTAAGCCGCGACAGCTCCGGCAAGCAGCGCGTTTCCGATTATACCGCGTACGGCATAGTCGCCGGCGCGGGTCAGCCCGGAGAATTCGTCTACATCAGCAAAGAATGATAAAAGCCCTCCGCCCGGCGGAGGCCGTGACAAGGGAGGGCCCCGTCTCTCCGGTCCTCCCTCACGATAGAAACGAAAGGAGCGGTATATGACCGTCGAATATGCAAAAAACGCCCTCCGTATATCCCACGACCAGGAAGACGCGGAGATCGGCAGCGTTATAGAGTCCGCCGCGGCGGATCTGATGACCGCCGGCGTCACCGTGACGGAAGACGAAGAGCCGCTCATAACGACCGCGATCGTGTTCTATCTGCGCGCGTACTTCAATTTCGAGGAGCGCGGAGAGAGATACGAGAGGGATTACGAGAAGCTTAAAGCGCTGCTCTCGCACAACTACGACGAAAGCGGAGGTCAGACGGATGTATGACACGCCGCTTATTCTCAGACGACAGACCTGGAGCAAAGACGCCGCCGGCAACATAAGCGACACCGACCGCGACCGGACGATACTTTGCGAAGTCAAAAGTGTGCGTCAAAGTGAATTTTATCAGTCGATGGCGAACGGCCTGAAGCCTGAACTCATGGTCGAGATCGCGGATTACCGCGATTATAACAACGAGCAGCTCGCCGTCGTCGGCGGCGTCGTTTATCGCGTGCTCCGCACGTACAAGAAAAAAACGGTTCTTGAAATCGTGCTGTACGGAGGTGTTATCGATGCCGACACCTAAGTCCGTCACGAAGCTGACGCGCGATAAAAGCGGCAACGTCGTCGTCTCGTACAAGTCCGACGTCGATAAATGCGAATACTACCTTTTTGAGCTCTGCCGCGCCGCGCTTCGTGACGTCGGCAAATTCGTCATAAAACGCTTCAGATTGTTATATTACAGCACGTTCGAACGACGCTCCGGCAACGTCGGCAGATACGCGAAGTATATAGTGTATTCCAGCAAGAACACGATATATCCCCGTGTCGATGTTTCGAATACAAGCGACGGTTTCTACGGTTATTTTCAGGAGATCGGAACGAAGCACCAGCCGAAATACGGGCTCATGAGAAAGGCCGTAGAGGACAATGTCGATCAGATCCGGGAGATACAGAGGCAATATTTATCGGCGATAAACGACGGCGACAACGCCGTCGAATCGCTTATAAACGAAGACGAGAATGAAGGAGGCGCCGAAGATTGACATTCGAAAAGCTCAAAACAGTGACGCGGGAAGTCATCGCGCGCGCCATTGATCCGGATAACGAGCCCCCGATCCAGCGCGTTTATTATCGCGACGCTCCGGATACGGAAAACGCGTATCCGTATATCGTTTATGACTTTGAACGCGACAACACGGGTGACTTCTACCGCGACGACGTCCGGATCTTCGTCGATATCTGGGATCGATCCCCGAATTACAAAAGCGTCGAGCAGCTCGGCGACAGAATAGACCGCGCGCTGAACGATCTGAATTATCCTTCCGGGGATATTCTTCCGACGTTCTTCCGCGAAAACCGTTTCAGCATGCCCGACCCGGACAAGTCTCTGAAGCGTCATCACATGGAGTTTTCCGCGCAGGTGTACGAAAAAGAAATCCGCTTACCGGTGTTCAACTCCATTGTTAAAGTGACAGAACAGGACGCCGACGGCCGAGTTCTCATCGCACTGAACGATCCGGAATCCGACGGCTGGGAAAGCTGGGAGGTTTACGTGATCAATCAATCGGATCCCGAGGTCAAAACGCTTGAAGGCCCGTTTCTTGTTAAGGACGATGCGCATTTCATATTTCAGGGTGATCATGGTGTCGATTATGAATTGAAACGCACCGCCGGAAAGTGGTACCTTCGCACATGTCACGCGAACATACCCGAGACCGGGACATATCGGCTCATAATCGACGACATAATCATCTGACAACCTATATCAAAAGTGAGGTATAAAAAATGGCTGCAACTACCACGACCCTGACGGGTTCAAACGTTCTCGCCGCGACCGATTTTCATACCGTCGTATGGACCGGCAAGACAAAAGCAGGTTACGGCATGAGCATCACTCTGAGAAACGCTTATTCAAAAGACCCGATGGCGCTCACGTTCTCGGAAAAGAACGACGTCGTCCCGAAGATCACTTTTGAAGCAACGTACGAGCAGAGCGATCTTGACAGCGAGGATTTCACGGAACCGTGGACTATCTCGTCAACGCTCGATTCCGCGGACAAGTGCGACAACATCGTGCTCGGCGCCGGCAGGATCAAGATCGATAACACAACGATCGGACTGACGCGCGGCGGCGGCACGTTCACCCGCACGCCCGAAATACGCGAGATCAACGCGGACGACGACCCCGGCCCCGTAAAAGAGCGTATCGTCCAGCAGGGCGCGCGCGCCACGCTCGAGCTCAACGCGCTCACGTGGCTGACGAAGGAAACGACCCTGTGGCCCGGTCTGAAGACCGCCACATAACGAGGTGACGCCGTGAGCAAATTACGCACCGCCGACGTGTTCATCGGGATCCGCCTGCTGAAGAAGCTCGGCGCCGTCGAGCTTATAAAGAAGATCACCGAAGAATCGAAAGATCTCACCGCCGACGAGCTCGGCAAAAAAATCATTTACGCGCTGCTTGACGCCGCGACGGAAGAACAGGGCGAGGCGGAGCTTTACAAGTTCTTATCCCATCCGTTCGGAGTTCCCGCCGATCAGATCGCGGAGCTCGACCCCGACGTGTTCCTTCAGAAGCTCAAGGATTCCGCAAACCTGCGCGAGTGGGTCGATTTTTTTCAGCATGCCGTCAGTATGCTGACGGGAACGACCTGAAAGAGTTCGTCCTTCGGCGCTACGGCTCCGCGTATGACGTGATCATGCGCATGGAGATCGACGAGTTCATCGATTTCATAAACGAAGCCAAAAAAACGCAGAAGGACGAGCGTTTATATCAGCTATGGGCCGCCAACTTCACGAAGTGGAAACCGGAATATCAGAACTTTCCGGCGTTCCGCGACGTGATGACCGGCGCCAACATTGACCGGCGCTCGAACGAGGAGATCCTCGCCGAAGTCGCCGAGATAGAGAAAGAACTGGAGCTAATCAATGGCGACGTCACTGTTTAAGCTCGTCGGATCGATCTTCGTCGACTCCGATGAAGCAAACAAATCAATATCAAAGACCGACAAGAACGCCTCCGGTCTCGGCGCTACGTTCGGCAAGGTCGCGAAAGGCGTCGGATCTGCGGCGACCGCGATCGTAGGCGGCGCCGCCGCGATAGGCGGCTCCGTGCTCGGCATAGCGCAGTCGCAGGCGGCCGCGGCGGACGAGATCGACAAGCTCTCGGAACGTACCGGGATCAACCGCGAGGAGCTTCAGAGATGGATGCACGCGGCGGATCAGAGCGGCGTATCCTCCTCGTCGTTCACCGCCTCCGTGAAGAAAATGAGCGAAACGCTCGTCTCGGCGAAGGGCGGCTCCGAGGGCGCGCTGAAATCGTTTGAAAAGCTCGGGATAAATCTCGAGGAATTCGACGGGTTGTCCGTCGAGGAGCAGTTTTCCGCCGTCGTTGACGTTCTCGCTGAAATGGAGGACGGAGCCGACAGGAACGCCCTCGGCGCCGAGATCTTCGGCAAAGCGTACACGGACATGCTCCCGATGCTCAACGCCGGAAAAGACGGCATCGCCGATCTGAAAAACGAGGCGGACGCGCTCGGTATCGTCATGAGCGAGGACTCGGTCAAAGCCGGCGTCAAGCTCGGCGACACGATCGCAAACGTAAAAGCGGCGTTTGACGGGCTGAAAAACCAGCTCGGAGCGGCGCTTCTGCCGCTTGTCCAGGCGCTTGCGGATCTGATAGTCGAGAAAATGCCAGTCATACAGTCGATGTTCTCGACGCTCATACCGATCATCGTCAAGCTCGCGGACTCCGTACTTCCTCCGCTGCTTGATCTTGTCGATAACCTGCTCCCGGTACTTGCCGGGCTCTTCGAAGCGCTCCTCCCCGTTATAACGGAGCTGATGGAGACGCTTTTGCCGGTGATCATAACGCTGTTCACGGATATCGTGACCGCGATACTGCCGCCGCTCATGGAGCTTATAAAGATGCTCATGCCGTACGTGGTACAGATCATCGAAGAGCTTCTCCCGCTGCTTGTGTCCGTTCTCGACGTCATCCTGCCGCTGCTCACGACGGTGCTCGACCTGCTGGGTCCGATCATAGAACCGATCATGAAGCTCGTCACGGCGCTGCTCCCGCCTTTGGTGAAGGTTATCACCTTCCTGCTCGAGCCGCTCAAAGGCATCATGACGCTGATCGGCCCGCTGCTTAAGCCGCTTCTCACGCTCGTCGACGTCGTGCTGACGCCGATAACGAAAGCGCTCGAATACCTGACGGAGAAGGTCTTCCCGAAGCTCAAGGAGGCTTTCAAGGGTCCTTTGAACTTCATAATTGAGGGCCTGAACGTGCTCGTCCGCGGGCTGAACAAGCTCAGTTTCGACGTTCCGGACTGGGTCCCGTTCATAGGCGGCAAGACGTTCGGATTCAACATACCCGAGATCCCGAAGCTGAAAAAAGGTATCAACTACGTGCCGTACGACGAGTATCCCGCCGTTCTGCACGAGGGCGAGAGGGTTCTCACCGCCGGCGGAACGCTCGAGCAGAAGCTCGACACCGTGATCGTTCTTCTCAACGCTCTGCTCGACAAGGACAGCAGCGTGTATATGGACGGCGAAAAGGTCGCCGCCGTCGTCAACGAAAGACTCGGAGAGGTATTCGCATGATCATATCGCTTTACAGGACGATGCAGTCGTTTGTCAGACTGCACACGCTGAACGACGGTTTTGTAACGTCACGCTCGGGCGAGGGCTTCGGATATGAGAGCTCATACGTCCCGTCGGTGAACGGTACGTACTTCACCGACGAGCGAAGGATCGCGCAGAACAGGATCGCGCTCGTGTGCGAGTTTTCAGACCGGGGCGGATACGCCGAAGCCGTGAAATACGCGGACGGCGACGGAACGATGCTCGAATACGACACGGGAACGGAAAAATACTACCGCAAGGTGCGTTTTCTTTCCGCACAGCCGAAGGTGATGAAGCTCGGAAGGATCCGGGCGACTCTCACCTTCGACGCGCTCACGCCCTATTTTCAAGCCGTAGAACGGTACGTATACGACGCGACGGATCCGCAGGTGAGCTTCGACGTGCACCCCGATCTTCCGATGAGGCTTTACGCGTTCGTTCAGCCGTTTGACGACGTTCAGTCCGTCACGATCGCGGCGACGGGAGCGGGCGGAAGCATTCCGATAGGATCGATCACCGTACCCGGCCCGTTCGAGGTCGCCGATCAGATCGAATACTCGAGCGAGCCGACGGACTGCCGTCTTCTTATAAACGGCGAATCAGCCGCCGGAAGGCTCGATATGAGCCGCGACAACTTCTTCGACATAAGCAACACCGCAGGCCTCACCGTCAGCGTGACGTCCGGGGCGGTGTGTAACGTTCATCTGATCCTGTATACGTATTTCAAGGAGATCTCATGACCGGATATATCATATCATCCGCCGATTTTTCGGTCAAAGACGCGCTGACGCTCGGCTCGTACGCGTTCACGTGGCGAGCCGATCTTTCCGGTAAATCGACCGTGACCGTTCCGAGAGCGCCCGTCGCCTCGGAAAACGACTTTTTCTTCTGCGAAGCGTTCTTCGGTGTGATCGAAACGGTCAAGTCGGCGCGCGGCGCCGCGGCTTACACGATAAGCCTGCTCCAGCCGGAATATATGTTTTCCGACGACGCGATACTCAGCTCCGCCGCGGAAACACTGTTCACCGAAACGGGCAGTACCACGATGGGCGTGAAGCAGATACTCGACGAGAATTACGCGAACACGACGGATCCGTATCTTCATATGCCGTATCTGAGCGTCACGGCGCCGGATCCGAACACGCCGTACAATCTGTGCCCCGAATACGACGACAACCGGAAATTCAACGTCATCGAATATCTGTCGTGGATCAGATCCGCGTCGTATCAGTGGCCGCAGCACACCGTATATCTGAAATTTGCCCCGTCCCGCGGCGCTCTTTCCGTGGAGGTGATACACCGCGCGGGGCTCGCGTATACGCCGGAATATCCGGCGCTTTCGAGCATCGCCCCGGTCGATCTGTCATTCCCCGCGTTCGCCATGCGCAGCGAAAACTACAGCATGAACCGCGCGGCGGAGGCGGAGATCATATACACGAACACGGAAACGGAGGTCAGTACACGCCTGCGTTATTATCTTTTGCCCGACGGCACGGTGACGCAGACGCCGTCCGCTCATCGTCTGCGCGGCAAAAGAGTGATAGACACGGCGGAGGGCACGTCGCAGTCCGCGGCGTCGACCCGCGCAAAGGAGATCCTGTCTGAGAGCATCGGACAGCACAGCGTCAGCGTCCGCTACGACGGAAACAATCCGACGTACGTGTTCGGCAGATACGACGTCGGCAGAAGGTACGTTCTGAAGACCGCGCTCGGCGTCAAATACTCGACGCTCGACGAGCTGACGATCCGCTCGGACAGCACCATGATCGATCTCACGTTCGGCGTCATGCCGACGAAGCTCACCGACATGCTCGCCGCAAACGAAAAGCGCCTCGACAAAGCGGCGCAGGAAGCCGGAGGCGGCGGAGGCGGCTCCGCTCAGCAGGTACAAACGGACTGGAACGAGACGGACGTCACCGCTCCCGCGTATCTGAAGAACAAGCCGACGGTACCGGACTGCGGAATGTTCTATATCGAAGGCGAAGACAGCGTCGCGGCGGACACGACAAGTCCGTATTACGCCGCCCGCTGGAAAGGTCAGAGCGATAACATCACGGAGCTTTACACGGGTCTGACGATCATTTATAAGATCGACGTCGCCGGTCACGCCACGTACGGCACCGTGCTCGATATAAACGGGCTCGGGGAGCACCCGGTAACGCGCAACGTTGACACCGCCGTCGGTACCTCGTTCCCGGTCGGCTCCTCCGTCGTTCTCACGTATGACGCGGACGTCTCGGCGAGCGTGTACCGGAATTCCGCCGCGGGCGAAACCGTCGCCGGCTGCTGGAAGGTCGCCGACTACGCAAGCACGGCGAATTATCAGATGCGTAAGAACAGCGGCGCGACAGCGGTCGCGTCAAACGCCGGCACGCTTTACAGGTATGAGCTGTGCATGACGGATAAAAACGGCGAGCTCGTCCCGTTCAACAACGTATCGAACGCGAGGACGACGTACACGAAGGCGATGAACGCGGCGCCGTTCGATCCGTTCGGGCGGATATACTGGTATTATACGACCGGCACGGTCACGGCGGGCGCGAACGCCTCCGCCCCGTATCTGTACAACCAGGTCGCATACGACGTCCGGTATTCGCTGAACATAAACAGCTCGGGCACGACGACAGGCTCGACGCCCACGGCTCTGACGGCTCAGAAGCCCGTATATCTGCGCGTCCTGTACGATCCCGCCGCAGGTACGGCGACGTTCACGCAGGACGTGTCAAGCGGCTCGTATCTCGAGCGCAGCTCGATCGTCCAGGCGCTTCCCGCGTCGGACCCCGACGCCGCGCGCACGGACGGCAAAAAGACGCTTTATATCTACCTCGGGCAGGCTTATTCAAAGTATCAGGCGGAGCTTTCGCTTTATCACCCGGTCTTCGCGTACTCGAAGGAGCACGGCGATTTCCGGCACTATACGCAGGACACGGCGGCGGCTTCCTCCGCTCTGCGCGTACACACCGGCGTGTACGCGTCGGTAAACGGCGTGATCACGCTCCCGATCGATACGACAAAGTTCCGGATCGTGCAGCTCACGCTCGCGAGTCAGGACTTTTCCGTCGTGCTCGGAGCCCCGAAAAGCTACGTCAGGACGAGCGACACGGTGCTTTATGAGGTCGGTACGCTGTCGACCTTCGCGATGCTCACGGAAGGCACTCAAACGGCCGTAGACGTCGCAAACGGCGACACGTCATCAAAATATTACAATAACGGCGCAGTGAGCGTGACGGCATTCTGCACGCTCAGATAACGCAGAAAAGGAGTTAAACATGGCAAAGAATATCGCAGCCCTTAAAAACCTTTATAAGCAGCTCGGAGGCAGCGAGACAGACGTCGCTCCCATGACGAAGACCGTCGAGGTGCTGAACGCGATCACCGCACTGCTCGGCGGAGAGGGCAAGGATACGAAGATCAGCGATGCGATCGACAGCATCGCCGCCGTCGCGGATAAAGTGAACGGGGGTGAAGAATAATGGTAAAAAGCAACATCGACGCCCTGAGATCCGTATATCTCAGCCTCGGCGGAAGCCTCGACGACACGTACGAGGATATAAACGGCGGATCTCCCGTCTCGGCGTACAGATCAGTCAAGGACCACATCGCCGCGATCTCAAAGCTCGACATCGGCTCAAGCGGCGGCGGCTCAAGCGGTGGCGGCGGCAATGGTTTATTTGTTGTAAATATAACATCTGTGGGAGAAACTTTCACATCTGATAAAACAATCAGCGAAATTCTCCAAGCGATATCAGAAAACAAAAATGTTGTTGCCTGGTACACGGCGCCAAATAGAAAAGTTGTCTATCCATTGACTGATATTTATAATAAGGGGCAGGTAGTATTTACGCTTATTAATGTTGATAGTTATAATGGCGTATATAGCTCAGGGTTTAACATATCGAAAAACGGCGTAATTGCAATTAACGAAAAATATCCAAATAATAATCAGTCGTAATATGGTGACGCTTGAAAATAAAAAAACGCGCTCGGCATTTTATACATAGAAAGGACGCTGAAATGGACGTGATAAAAAAAATCGGAGCTGCGCTCCGTACGTTTTTTCTGGACTCTAACGGCAAGAATGTGATCAATGTGATCGAACGCGCTATGTGGACGTTCGTCGAATCGTTCCTGCTTTCCATGCCGTGCGTGGAGTCGCTCGGCGTTGACGGTTACAAATGGAAGTGCGCGCTCTTCGGAGCCGCTTGCGCCGCCTTTTCGGCGGTAAAGACCGTTATCATCGAAATCGTTCGGTCGAGACTCGACAGTCTGAAGGAGGCGGCGGATGATGGCAAAGACGATTAAAATAGTGCTCGATCCCGGCCACGGAAAAAACAGCGGCGCCGGGATCATAAAAGGTTTCTACGAAGGCAGCAACAATTTCGAAGCCGTCCAGTACCTGAAGGAAGAGCTCGAAAAGTACAAGGACGTGCAGATCGTCGTCACGCGCACGGCGATCACGGACGACCCGTCCCTTGAAGAGCGCGGAAAGATTGGCCGTGACGCTGACCTGTTCTTTTCCTGGCACTCAAACGCATGGAGCAAAGAGATAGCGCACGGCGTTTCATCCTTCAGCTCCGTGCGCCGTGACGGACAGGCGCTTTGCGACGCCATATCCGCCGCCGTCGTCGCGGTGTTCAAGGAGTGCGGCGTCGGATCATGCTATTACCGCGGGTACTCTCAAAAGAAATGGGACGATTCACTCCCGAAGGTGGACTATTACGGCGTGCTCCGCAATTCCACGCTGCTGAACCCGACAAAAGCCGTGCAGGGCAAAACGCCGGAAGACTCCGCGTGTAAGCAGTCGATCATCATCGAGCACGGTTTTCACTCGAATCTCGAGGAGTGCAAGGCTTTAAACGATCCGAAAAAGTTGAAAAAGATCGTGCAGGCGGAAGCGGCGGTGATCGCAAAATACTACGGTCTGAAAGAAAAGGATCCCGAACCGGGACCGGCTCCGGATAACTATTATTATTTCGCTGTCTTATCCGCAAACAAAAACAAACTGTACGCGGAGGAAGACGTCGCAAAGGCGAAAAAACTCGGCTTTGCAGACGCGTATGTCAAGTATGCACGGAGGGACGGAGCGTTATAATGGATGAAACGAAAGTATCGATCCTGTGCACGGTGCTGTCGCTTACCTTCGCGGCTCTCGGCTATCTTATTGCATACCTGACGTTTCAGCGCAATAAGAAAAAAGACGACACGGCTGAAGGTCAGAACAAGGGCGAGATGATGTCGGATATCAGATACATAAAAGCCGGCGTCGACGATCTCAAACGCGAGACCGCCGACCAGCGCAAAACCGTGAACGAACTCGGCGAACGCGTCACCCGCGTCGAAGAATCCGTAAAGCAGGCGCTCAAAAGGATCGACGGCATCGAAAACAAAACACATTGAAAAACAACGGGCAGGAATCACCTGCCCGTCGTTTTTATTACCATCCAAACCGCCCCGGAAAAAGCAAATACACCACCTTCCCCGCCCCGTGTTCGGACAGCTATACAATGGCCTACCCAGGGGGATTCGAACCCCCAACCGTCAGAATCGGAATCTGATACTCTATCCAATTGCGCTATGGGTAGTTATGAAGGGCGAAGCCCTTACACGTTGAATCTTATGACCACGACGTCGCCGTCGCGGAAGACGTAATCCTTTCCTTCGCTGCGGATCAGGCCTTTTTCCTTCGCCGCCGCGAGGCTTCCGCCTATCGCTATCAGATCGTCGTACGCTATGACCTCGGCGCGTATGAAGCCGCGTTCCATATCGGAATGGATCTTTCCCGCCGCCTGCGGCGCCTTCGTTCCGTTCTTTATCGTCCACGCGCGGACCTCCTTCGGTCCTGCGGTGAGGAAGCTTATCAGTCCGAGGATCCTGTAGCTCGCCTTTATCAGCCTGTCGAGTCCGCTTTCGGTCACGCCCATCTCTTTGAGGAACATCTGCTTTTCCTCGCCCTCGAGCTCGGAAAGCTCCGCTTCCATCTCGGCGCAGATCGGTATCACCTCCGAGCCTTCGCCGTCGGCGTACTTTTTGAGCGCCTGATATTCGGCGTTGCCCGACAGATCGGTCCCGACCTCGTTCTCGGGGATATTCGCAACGTAAATGATCGGCTTGGCTGAGAGCAGCGGTACCGTTGAAAGCAGCTCGGCTTCCTCTTCCGTGCATTTTATCGCGCGGGCGGAAACCCCGTTGTTCAACTCCGCTGTGACGCGGTCGAAGAAATCGGCTTCCGCGGCATACTTCTTGTCCGCCTTCATCATCTTGCGCGCTCTGTCCGCTCTGCGCTCGGACAGCTCTATATCGGATAATATAAGCTCTGTATTTATCGTATCCACGTCACGCAGAGCGTTTATATCTCCGTCTACGTGTATCACGTTCTCATCCCTGAAGCAGCGGACGACGTGGATAACGGCGTCCACCTCGCGTATATGCGACAGGAATTTGTTCCCGAGTCCCTCGCCCTTTGACGCCCCGCGCACAAGCCCCGCTATATCCACGAATTCTACGACGGCGGGCGTGTATTTTTCGGGATGGTATATTTCGGCGAGTCTGTCAAGCCTCTCGTCCGGCACCGACACCACGCCGACGTTCGGCTCGATGGTGCAGAACGGATAGTTCGCCATCTCCGCCCCGGCGTTCGTTATTGCGTTGAAAAGAGTGCTTTTGCCGACGTTCGGCAAACCTATTATGCCCAGTTTCATATCATTACTCCAAATGCGTTTACAACACGTGTATTGTATCACATCCGCGCGGTTTTGTCAATGTATTTCGGGAAGTTTTTTTCAAACGGTCCTTTTCTTACGCTCACGCCGGCGTCCGGATCAGCAGCGGCGTTATTGTTTACAATATCGTCATTTATTTGTTACATACGGTTCACCACTGTTCCGTGACGGGTGATATAATGAACTTAGTGAAAAATCTCACAAAGTTAACAAAAACAAATATACGGAGGTATAAGATCATGATGGGAACCAAAATTCTCGTAATCGACGACGACATCAACATATGCGAAACTCTTCGCGTTTACTTCGAGCATGAAGGATATGAGGTCAAGACCGCCAACGACGGCGCTCAGGGCGTTGAGTTCTTCAAGATGTACGAGCCGGACATCGTTCTGCTCGACATAATGCTCCCGAGAAAAGACGGCTGGGCTGTATGCCGCGAGATCAGAGAAGTCTCCTCCAAGCCGATAATAATGATAACCGCAAAAGGCGAGGTATTCGACAAGGTCCTCGGTCTTGAGATGGGCGCCGACGACTTCGTCGTCAAACCGTTCGATCTCAAAGAGCTCGCGGTACGTATCAAAGCAGTTCTCCGCCGCTGCAACTCGCACGAGAACACCTCGAACGAAGAGGTCATCAAGTTCGAGAACATCGAGATAAGCCTTCAGAAATACGAGCTCAAGCTCAAGGGCAAGAGCGTCGACATCCCCCCGAAGGAGCTCGAGCTTCTCTACTTCCTCGCATCCAACTACAACAGAGTTTTCACCCGCGACCAGCTTCTCGACAAGGTCTGGGGCTTCGACTACCTCGGCGACAGCCGCACGGTGGACGTACACGTAAAGCGTCTGCGTGAAAAACTTGAAGGCGTTTCCGACAAATGGATCCTCAAAACCGTTTGGGGCGTCGGCTACAAGTTCGAGATACTTCAGTAATATCCGCGGGGGCTTAGCGTGCTAAGCCCCCTTGTGAGCTAATCTTATACGGAGGCAGCGGTGTTCAAAAGCGTTTTCACGAGGTATTTCACGATATTCATGGTGATAATCCTCGTAAGCTTCACTATACTCGGGCTGATCTATGCTTCTTCTTCAGCCTCGTATTCGCAAAACATAAAAAAGGAATCGATGAGATCGACGCGCGATTCGCTTCTGTCGTATCTTTCATCCGGCTATTCGGCGTCCGGTACGACTGATTTCGGCAGATACGTGTATTTCTCCGCGTCCGACATTTCTCCCATCGTACGGCATATAATAACTGCGGTGAACAACGATATTTTCGTTCTCGTGACAAGCGATGAAGGACTTATCCAGATGGCGGTCTCCGCTCCCGCGGGTATCTCCGAGGGCGACTCGGTCAAGGATCCGTCGCTGTACACGCTCAAAAGCACTGACGACTACAACGGATTCACGGATCTCGACGGATTTTTGCCGTCGAAAATGCTTGTTTACGGCGGCAGAGTCAAGGATCAGTCCGGCGCGACAGCCGGCATCGTTCTCGTTTGCTCCGCCACGTCGTCCACGCCGGGCATCGTCGGCAACACGGTAAAAACGACCGTGATCGCGATACTATGGGTCACCGCCGCGGCGCTCATCACCGTTTTCTTCGTCACCGACAGGATCGTTTCACCGCTTAAAAAAATGAGCGAGGCTGCGCGTTCGTTCTCGCAGGGCAAATTCGACGTCCGCGTCCCCGTAACGGGGAACGACGAGGTCGCAGAGCTTGCCGTCGCCTTCAACAACATGGCGTCGTCGCTTGAAAAAAACGAGGAGACGAGAAAAACGTTCCTCGGCAACGTGTCGCACGATCTGCGCACGCCTATGACGACGATCGCCGGCTTCATCGACAACATTCTTTCCGGCGCGATCCCGTATGAAAAGCAGAATTATTATCTTGAGATCGTTTCAAGCGAGGTCAAGCGCCTCGCAAGGCTCGTCAATTCCCTGCTCGACATTTCGAGGATCCAGGCGGGTGACAGAAAGTTCGTCATGGCGCCGTTCGATATCTGCGAGATGTCCCGCCAGATAATCATTTCGCTCGAACAGCGGCTCGAAAAGAAAAATCTCGACGTGAGATTTGAACCTGAGCATGACAACATGTACGTCAACGCCGACAGAGACGCAATTTATCAGGTGCTTTACAACCTCGCCGACAACGCCGTCAAATTCGCGCGTGAGGGCGGCGTGTACCGCATTTCGCACATCGAACGCGACGGAAAGATATATACGGCGGTATATAACGAGGGTCAGGGCATAATCAAAGAAGAGCTTCCGCTCGTGTTCGATCGCTTCTACAAGAGCGACAAGAGCCGCGGACTCGACAGGACCGGCGTAGGGCTCGGGCTGTATATCGTAAAAACGATAATAGATTCGCACGGCGAGGAGATCTGGGTAAACAGCGTATACGGCGAATACTGCGAATTCGTATTCACCCTTACGCCCGCGGAACAGCCGAAAAAACAGCGTGAAGGCAAAAACGACGCTCAGTAACACAACCGTAACCCGAGCATAACGTTTTGATAACAATCGAAGGCGATAATCCCCTGAAAACCGGCAAACCGGTAAATGGTCGGAAAGCTATGGATAAAAACATCAACAAAACAATCGAAACCGATAAAAAGGAAGAATCCTACGGCGGATTCCAGTACAGGCACAACTACGACGAATACAAAAAAGAGCTGGCGCGGCGTCAGCAGCAGAAATGCACGCGCAGAGTTCTTACCGTGATTATAATCGTATCGTTCATCGTGCTGCTGGGATTTCTTTCCGCGTTCATCGCAGACACGGTGATGCGGACGAAGGGCTATACTCTCGCCGAGTTTCTCTCCGGCACGCGTCCCGTGATATCGGATCATCATAAAAACGAATACGGTCTGTCGGATATCGACGCGCTGTACGGCGAGTGTCTCGTCACCTTAACGGCGGACGGGGCGCGAAGCGGCTGCGGCGTGATCCTGACTGACGACGGATGCATCCTCGCCGGTCACGACACGGTGAGCGGCGCCGCCTCGGTGACGGTCACGTTCCCGGACGGCTCGACTGAGGAGGCTGAGGTCACCGCTTACGACGCGGACAAGGGCGTCGCTCTGCTCAAGGTGGACAGAGACGGGCTCGTTTGCGCCGAAATAGGCGATTCTCGCGCGCTTGAAGACGGACAAACCGTTTTCTGCAAGGAAAGCGGCAAGCCCGCTGCCGAATACAGCGTGATATCCGCCTCAGGAGAGCTTACGGTAAGTCTTTCCGGTGATTTCCGGACGGTCGGCGCTCCGGTCATCAACAGGTACGGTCAGGTCGTCGGCATAGTGCGCGAGGGCGACGGAAGCACCGTCAAGGCAAGCCACATGGACGCGATACTGAAAACCGTGAAAACCATGCTGACGCCCGGCAAGATCCACAGCATAAACGTGAATCCGACTCCCGTGTATATTGAGCGGCTCGGCGTTTACGTCGAACCTGTCACCGAAAAGCAGGCGGACATATACAAGATACCCACGGGCTGCTTCGTAACGTCCGTTTCACCGCAGTCACAGCTGCGGCGCGGAGACATAATCGTATCCGTGAACGGAGCGGAGTCAAAAAACGCGGAGGCGCTTCTCTCCTTCACAGGCGACTCACGTATAACGCTTTCCGTATACAGAAACAACTCGTACACGGAGATCACGGTAAAATAAAAAAAGCGGAGTTCGCCGCTTTGGCAATATAAACCGAAAAGGGTGTTGAGATCGCTTGAACAGAACCGTTAAAAACGGACATTGAAAAAAAGAGCCTCCTGTGGTATAATAAAAAAAATACCACAGGAGGTTTTTGTTATGGCAAGAGAATATC
>CACWOQ010000029.1 GCA_902762505.1 uncultured Ruminococcus sp.
CGTTATGAGCGCTGACGCGCGTTATGATTGCTTCGCAAGTTATGAGTGCCTGCGGCACGTTTGCGGAACTCATATCATAACGTTGAGGCGAAGCCTCAATTCATAACTTGCACGCATCGCGTGCAATCATAACTGTAAACTGTTTCTTTGACGTTTGTCACACAAACGTCCTGTCGGCAGACGTATGCGACAAAAAACCGGCTGGAATAAGGATCAGCTATCCTTGCCTCAACCGGTTTTTATTTACTGTCCTTTAGAGCACCTTGCATTTATCCCGCGTTTTATATTCTTTTTACTATGATCTTTGACGGACATTTCTCCGCGCACGCGCCGCATCCGGTGCATTTGTCCTGATCTATCCGCGCTATATTGTTCTCCACGGTAACGGCGCCGGAAGGGCAGACCTTCGCGCAGACGCCGCAGCCTATGCATCCGTCCGTGCATGCCTCGCGCACGGCTTTGCCCTTGCTCTTTGAAGAACAGCGGACGACGTACTTGCAGTCGTACGGTATGATCTCGATCAGATGGTTGGGGCAGACGTCGACACAGCGGCCGCAGGCGCGGCATTTTTCGGGGTCGACGATGGCGAGTCCGTCCGCGACGCGAATCGCGTCATACGGGCAGAAATCGGCGCACGTGCCGAAGCCGCAGCAGGCGTACGCGCATTTTTTGGAGCCGTGTCCCGGCGCGAGATACGCGATGCGGCAGTCGTGCGTGCCGGTGAAGTCGTAATTCGCCTTTGTCTTCGTACAGTTTCCGGAACAGCGTACGTACGCGGTCATCCTTCTTTTTTCTTCTACCGTGACGCCGAGTATCCTGCCGATCTCCGCGTTGTCCGCGGCGGTACAGAGCCCGGGATCCGCCCCCTCCGATATAACCGCCTTGGCATACGCGTCACAGCCCGTGTATCCGCACGCTCCGCAGTTGGAGCCGGCGAGAGCCTTACGGAGCTTAACCTCACGCGGGTCAGTCTCCACCTTGAATTTCTCGCCGAGAACGCCGAGGATCACGCCTATCACAACGCTTACAGCGGCAATGACGGCGCACGCGATCAGTACCGGAACGGCGGGCGACAATGCCGTAAGTAATATCATCACAACGCCCCTCCTTAAAACGACACGCCCTTGAAGCCGAAGAAGGCTATCGCCATCAGCCCTGCCGTGAGCAGTACGATCGGCATTCCGCGGAACGCCTTCGGGATCTTGTTGTATTCGATCCTCTCGCGTATGCCCGCCATCAACACTATCGCTATCAGAAATCCGACGGCGGTGCCTATGGAAAATACCATCGTATCAAAGAATCCAAAGCCCTTCTGCGCGCTGTCTATCGCAACGCCGAGCACGGCGCAGTTTGTCGTTATGAGCGGCAGATATACGCCGAGAGCCTTGTACAGCGACGGGATCTTCTTTTTCATTATTATTTCGACCGTCTGTACGAGCGCGGCGATTATGAGAATGAACGCGATAGTACGCATGTACACGAGATCGAGCGGTATGAGAACGTATCTGTTTATAAAATACGTAATAGCCGATGACAGCGTTATCACGGCGACGACGGCTCCGCCCATACCGGCGGCGGTACGTATCTTTTTAGATACTCCGAGGAACGGGCAAAGCCCGAGGAAGCGGCTCAGGACAACGTTATCAAGCAGGGCGAAGTTGATGAGTCCGAGCAGAAAACCGGTCAGATATCTCATTTATCCGCGTCCTCCTTTTTGCCGATACTGCACGTGCCGTCCATACACGCGCCGCAGTTTCCGGAGCAGAATTTTTCCGGCGGTTCGACCTTGCTCTTTCCGAGCTTGAGCTTGTTCTGAAGCGCCGTGAGGCAGGCGAGCACGAAGAACGCGCCGGGAGCCATTATCATTATCGTCGCGGGGACGAAGCCCTTCGGCATTATCTGCAATCCGAAAACGCTTCCCTTTCCGAGCAGTTCGCGGAAAGAGCCGATAAGCGTGAGGGCGACCGTAAAGCCGAGCCCCATGCCGAGCCCGTCGAAAAAGGACGGCAGCGGAGAATGCTTTGACGCGTACGCCTCGGCTCTGCCGAGGATTATGCAGTTGACGACGATCAGAGGTATAAAAAGTCCGAGGGCGTTGTAAAGCGGGCGCACGTACGCCTGCATAAGCAGCTCGACCACCGTCACGAACGTCGCGACTATGACTATATACGCAGGCATTCTCACTCTGTCCGGTATGAATTTCCGTAAAAGCGAAATTATCAGATTCGACATCATCAGCACCGCGCACGTGGACAGGCCCATGCCGAGCCCGTTGATCGCCGACGTTGTGACGGCGAGCGTCGGACACATGCCGAGCATGAGCACGAACGTCGGGTTTTCTTTGATTATACCGTTATATAGTCTTTCTATCGGTTTTATCATCCGTACTCACCTCCCGATATAAGCGCGGCAGAACGCGGCGCCCGTGTTCACGGCTTCAAGCACGGCTTTCGTCGTGATGGTGGCGCCGGTTATCGCGTCTATTTTGTCGTCGCCGGTCTGACCGTTTTTGACGTATCCGATCACCTCGGCGCTTTTTCCTTTGAACTGAGCCGTCCATTCGTCGTTCTGGCAGTTGGCTCCGAGTCCCGACGTCTCGCTCATATCCGTGACGCGCACTCCGGTTATAACGCCGTCTTGATCAACGCCGACGGAAAGCACTATATCTCCGCCGTAACCGTTATGAGATACTACCGACGCGACGACGCCGCATACCGCGCCTTCGCCGTCCTTCGCCTCATACGCTTCAAGCACGGCGGCGCCGCTGTTTTCTTTGTTGAATCCGTCGATCACAGACGCGTCGATCTTATCAAAAGACGCGGCTTTTTCTGATACGGCGTAAAACGAATCCGTCTTCTCTTTCGCCTCGGCGTCCGCGATCTTAGCGGATGTCAGGCTGTAAACGAGCGACAGGCAAAGCGCGGAGACTATAGTTATCACGAGCAGGGCAAGTGTGTCTTTTATCACCTGTTTTTTCATTTCGCTCCGCCCCCTCTCAGTCCGAACGGCTTCGGGTACGTGACTTTTTCGATAATCGGCGTGAGGAGGTTCGCGAGGATTATCGCAAACGATATACCCTCGTACATACCGCCGAAGCACCTTATCACGGCTGTGAAAAGCCCGACGGTGACGCCGAATATGATCTGACCCCAGAACGTGACGGGCGTCGTCGTATAGTCTGTCGCCATGAAGACCGCCGCGGCGAGAAGACCGCCGCCGAGCAAATGAACGACGAGGAAGTTAAGCGTTATCGGCTCGCCCTTCAGCGCCGTGAAAAGCGCGACGAAGGCGGCGGTGGAGCCGACGACGGACAAAGGCACCTTCACGGTTATGACACGTCTTATAAGAAGATACGCCATACCGGCAAGGATCGCTATCGCAGACGTCTCGCCGATGGAGCCGGGGTGGTTTCCGATAAACATTTTGGCGTAGCTCACGGTCCCGCCGTCTTTTATGAGCTGAAGCGGCGTGGCTGAGCTGAGAGCGTCTATCTCTCCCACCTCGGGGTAATTCGTCATAATAGACGAGAACGCGAGCACGAGGAAGCACCTCGCCGTCAGCGCGGGGTTCATGAAATTCTGTCCGATGCCTCCGAAAAGCATCTTTACGACGAGAATGGCGAAAACTCCTCCCACTATCGGTATCCACCACGGAGCGGTGGAATAAAGGCTGAGCGCGAGGATAAGGCCGGTCACCACGGCGGACAGATCGCCGACGGTCACCGGGAGCTTCATAAGCTTTTCATATACGAATTCGGTAAGGACGCACGACGCGACGCTTATCGCCGTTATCATAAGCGCTCTCCACCCGAAATACACGAAGCCGAATATCATCGTGGGCGAAAGGGCTATTATAACGTCAAGCATAACGGATCTCGTCGTTTTCGTCGTACGTATATGCGGCGAGATCGAAACATTAAGTGTTTTCAAACAGGATGATCCTTTCAGATGACGCGGCGCTATTTCAGAGAAGCCGCTTTTTTCTTTTCTATCATTACGAACTGCTTTGCGGCGACGATGGACTGCGAGAGCCTCCGCTTCGCCGGGCAGATGTACGTGCAGCTGCCGCAGCCGATGCATTCGAGCCCGTGAAGCGCCTCGAACCCGGCGTAATCACGCTCGTCAGCCGTGTTTTTCAGTTTTATCGGCATCAGATGCTCTGGACAGACGGTGAGGCACTTGCCGCAGCGTATGCACTCCGACGGCTGGTAAACCTTGTCGTGCCTGTAAGAGAGGATGCACGACGTGGTTTTGTTGACGGGCAGGTCGAGATTATACACGGCGAAGCCCATCATCGGTCCGCCGAAGATCACCTTTTCCGGCTCTTCGGAAAAGCCGCCCGCCGCCTCTATCAGAAGAGACGCCTTGGTACCGATCGGCGCAAGGAAATTCGACGGCTCACGTACGGCGTCTCCCGTGACGGTGAGCACGCGGTGAGTAAGCGGTATGCCGAAGGCGACAGCCTCGGCGACGGCGATGACCGTCGAGAAATTGACGACGATGCAGCCCGCGTCCGCCGGCAGCATTTTTGAGTTTATGCGGCGTTTCGTCACCGCCTCTATTATCATTCTTTCTCCGCCCTGCGGATATTTCTTTTTCAGCGGAAGGACCGAGATGTTATCATATCCCTCGCACGCCGCTCTGACGGCTTCAATCCCGTCGGGCTTGTTTTCCTCTATTCCGATAACGCCGACGGATCCCGGGTAAAGCGACGTGAGTATCCTCATACCGAGCACGGCTGTTTCCGGCTTTTCAAGCATGAGTCTGTGGTCGCAGGTTATATACGGCTCACATTCTGCGCCGTTGCAAATCACGTGGTCGATCTTAACGCCGTCCTTTACGGCAAGCTTGACGTGTGTCGGAAATCCGGCGCCGCCCATTCCGACGATGCCGGCTTCCCTTACGGCGTTGATGATTTCGGCTGCCGTCATGCTCTGCCAGTCGCGTTCGACGCCGTATCCCGGGACGGTCTCGTTTTGGCGGTCGTCCTCGATAACTACGGCGGTCGCCGTATCGCCGTTCATGCATTCGCGCCCGGTCACCGCCTTAACGGTACCGGAGACGGGGCTGCATATGCAGGCGGACACGAAGCCGCCGGGCTCGGCGACCTTCTGACCTTTAAGCACCCGGTCCCCCGCGCTGACGCACGGAACAGCGGGCGCGCCTATATGCTGGTTCGTCATCAGCACAAGCTCGCCCGTGGGTATAAATTCTTTGACAGCGGAAGCGGAGGACAGCTTTTTGCCGTCCCTTATATGTACGCCGCCGCGGAAGGTCTTCAAAAACATTTGCTTATCCTTTCACAGCTGTTGCGGTTATATCAATTCTGATATATTGTACCATTGCTTGACCGTATTGTCAAGACTTTTTATTGTGACTTTTCACCAAATTTCAGTCTGATTTAACGGTTATTCAGTAAATATCGACGTGTTCCGCGTTTACCGCAAAAGAAAAACCGGACTGTCGAGTCCGGTTTATTTATTATAATGACATCACGGCAAAAGACGCTCATTCGCGCATCAGCGTCTCAAGCTCGGCGTCGGATCTGCCAAAGAGCTCAGCTGAGGCACGGAAGCGGGTCGGCGTGGTAAGCCCGTTATCCGTTCGTATCGGCGATACGCTCATAGTAGGCGTGGACAAGCGAACGGAAGCCGAGCGCTTTAAGATCCTCATACCGCACGTTGAATCGCGCTTTTGTGTGCTTTCCGCTGATCAGATACCGCAGGCAGTCCTGCGCGTACAGATCTATTTCGTGCAGGCTGTCAGACGTGTTGATCACCGGAAAGAACCAGTGACTCCACGAAAGCTCGTTGTCAGCCGGGGATTCGAGCAGCTTGCGGTTGAAAATACGGATGAACGCCCTCGCCGCCTTTTCTCCGCCCAACCCGTTGCGTTTTTGCCACCGCGAGAGCGCATCGCGTTTGCGGCGCATTTTCTGTTTCAGTTTTTTCAAGGTCGAAGGAGCGATATCCACCCGTCCGTCCGCGCAGGAAAAGCCGAGAAAGACGAATCCGTCGCCGGGATCTCCAAAGTTCTCCTTCGCCGGATTCACGTCAAGCGAATTTTCGTCAAGGAAGGAACGGATAAAACAGGCGTGTTTTTTCACCTCCGCTTCATCGGGCGAAAAAACGATGATATCGTCGGAATATCTTGCGTATATCACGCCCGCCGCATCAAAATGCCGGTCAAGCTCCGACAGATACAGATCGGCGTAAAAAGATGACAGCGGCGTTCCCGCCATGATGCCTTTACGCTCGACCGTCACCTTTCCGCGATCCGATACGCGCGTTTCGAGAAGCAGTTTTTCAAGGAACGAATAAAGCCGCGGATCGTCTTCAAGCACGTTTTTCAACATGGGGAGCAGCCGCGCGACCGGGACGGAATTGAAATAGTCCCGGATATCGACCTTGTAGGAATACGACTTCATCACAACTCCGGTCTTCAGCAGGTCGCGCACGGCGTCCTTCGCGGTCCTGCCGGGGCGGAACGAATAGAGGTTACGGCTGAATATCCCGTCGTATTTCCGTAAGATCATCCACGTAAGCAGCTTCAGGACCGTGTTTTCGTCCCCGGGATACGTATATACCGTGCGTTTTTTGTCACTGCCCGTTTTTGATATGACGGACTTGCGCGGGAGCGGGAAATCACCGCCCGCGTTTATGCCCTCGCATATCGGAAGGTACCGTTTCTCATCTATAAACCGGCGCAGCTCGCCCGCAAACCGTTTCGGGCAGGCAAGCGACAGCTTATATTCATAAAACTTACCCCAGACCGTTTCGTCCGACAGCAGATCCAAAAGCGACATAACTGACTCCGTAAAATCAAAAAGCAGAAAGAGAATCCGTTAAATCCCGAAAATTTCGGGATGTACAAGACCGTACACGGACAGGCTGCCTGCGAAGCCGTATTTTTGTCCGTGCCGGGTCCGCCGCAGGCGCAAATGCGTTCTCTTTCTGCCTTTTTTCCGGTTTTGACGCGCGGTCAGCCGTTAAGGGCGCCGCGTATGCGTTCTGATACGTAGGAGCGGGTATTCCACCAGCCCTCGTGATCGTAGTAGAAGCGGAGATAAGGAACGCCGGATTTGACGCAGTCGTTTCTGAATTTCACCGCTTCGCTCGATTCGGTCATAAGCTCGATAACAAGAGACTTCGCCGCGCCGCTGAAAAACGTGTATATGACGCGGTGCTTGCCGTAGTCATCGATATACGACTTTTCAAAGCGGTAAGCGGGGAAATCGGAGGCGAACACGTGCTCAAAATACTGCTCGTACGTGCCGTTGTAATTGTACTGATTTTCCTCCTCCGGCACGCCGCAGGGCGCCTCGCTCTGCTCCGGCTTAGACTCCGCGGCGGCAGGGGCGGGCTCTTGTTCAGTTGACGCGTCCGGCTTTTCCGACGACGCGTTTTCGAAAAGCTTGCTCAAAAGATCCTTTGCTGCTTTTTCGGCGTCTTTATCACCGCCGAAAAGTTTTGATAAAAAGCTCATTTTTTATTCCTTTCTTCTGATATTGACAACATGCCTTTTCACGAAAGGTCAATTCTTTCAATTATCAAATAGTAATCGGGATACATGACATTTTCATATTCCATACCGGGTTCATCCTGATAAGCAGCACTGATGTACCAGCCATAATCGCCAAGTTTTACGTAAAATTCTTCTCCGAGAACTTGACCGTCTTCGATGACTATCTGCTCGTTCCATTCGGTATTGAAACTGCTGTCTTGGTACAATTTACCATCTTTAGCGACAGATTTGAGATAGGCACTAAGAGTTTCTAAAACTGCTTTATTTTCATCATCTAAGAGTCTGCCTTCAAACAGAAACATAAGTCTGAAATTGGGTGTTGCAACGTTGCCGTCGATAACAATGGCATCGGGGAACATTTTTGTCAACTCGACTCCCATTAACCTTGCAACGGTTTTAGCCATGTCTGTGATGACCACACCGGAAGCAGGCTCAGAAGTGTTGTCTCCGGGCTTGTCTGTGCTTTGCTGATCTGCGGGTGTCGATCCCTGATTGCCGCTCGGGGTATTGGTTGTCGTGCCGCACGCTGCCAAGCTAACGAGCATAAGAAGCGCCAGTGCCAGTGTAATAATCTTTTTCATTGTGTTCTCCTCCCCTCCAAAAAAGTGTATTAAAAGACATATTTTTATATTTATTTCAATTGTACATAACTTCAGAAAAAAAGAACAGTGCCGAAAGTCATTCCGTGTGTCACTTCCGGCACTGTACAGCGCTGTTATTCTTTATTTGACGAGTTTGTTGTCAAGAGCGTACCGTGCGAGGGCGGTGCGGCTTACGCAAAATGTCTTGTTGAGCATTATCGAAACGAGGTTCTTTATCGTTCCGGGCTGTAATGACAGCTTGTCGGCGATCTCCTTGTTTGACAATCCGTCGCAGATATACCGGAGGATCGCAAGCTCCCGCTCGCTGAATTCTCCCGCCGCCTTCGTCTCCTCTCTGCGGCGCAGCCTTGCCATCGCTTCGTCGTCGAACACGCCGACGCCGTCCATCACGGCGTAAAGCGAGGTGCGCAGCTGTTCCGGGCTTATGATCTTGAGCAGGAACCCGTCGCAGCCGGATCTGAGCGCGTCGGCTACGGTTTCGTCGTCGTCAAAGGTCGTCAGGGCGACGATGCGGACGCCGGGATGAGCCTTTTTGATCTTTACCGCGGCCTCGGCGCCGGACATCACGGGCATCTGCATATCCATCAAAATGATATCCGGCTCCGATTTTTCGCAAAACTCCACCGTGTCTTTGCCGTTCGACGTGATCCCCGCCACTTCGAAATCGTCCCATTGTCCGATCTCGAGCTTCAATCCCGAGGTGAGAAGCTGATGATCGTCCGCTATCAGTATCTTTATTTTCTTTTCCATTATTATCTCCTCCACGTTATCCGGACTGTGAAGCCCTTCCCTTCTTCCGTGATAAAATCTGCCGTGCCGTCTGAGGCATTCACGGCGTTTTCCATGGCGGACAGACCGAAGCCTTTTTCAAACGTCCCGTGAAATGCTCCGTCGTCCGTAAGCGTCAGCGTCACCTGTTCTTCATCCACCTCGGCTTTGATATAAAACCGTTCCGCCAGCGAATGCGCAAGCGTGTTGTGATACGCCTCCTTGCAGATCATACCGATAAGCCCGTATTTATCCTTGATAAAGGGCGGCTCTTCTCCTTCGACCGTAACTTCGGTAGGAAACGCGTTTTTTTTGGCAAAATCGTAAAGCAGCTCTTTAAGCGACCCGAATTCGGTCTGTCTTTTTTCTTCCGTGGCGCGCCGGCAGATCTTCGAGCCTTCGCGGAGAAGCTGTCCGCATTTTTCGGGGTCGGTATCCTTCAGCGTCAGGCACATCTGACAGATCACGAAAAGCTCGGTGAGGGCGTGTCCGTAATCGTCGTGTATCACCCTTGCGATCCGCAGCTGTTCGGAATAATCCGAAAGCTCCTTTACGCGCATCACGAATTCCGTAAGCTCCGCGTTGCTTTCCGAAAGCTCGCGTTCAAGCAGAGAGAGCTCCCGGCTGCGGTTTCTGAGCTGTCCGTCAAGGCGCGCTTCCTCCGTAATATCTGACAGGCGCACGGTATACCCGGTGTCGTTTTTGCCGTTGTCGAGCTTTGCGGTGTACCGCCTGTATACGCGGTCCGCCGCTCGGAATTCGCCCTCGCCGCCTTCAAAACAGTCGGGTAGGTACGAGGTGAGCTTTTTGCCTTTTTTCAGGCTGTCAAAAGGTGTTTTGCGGTTGAAATCGAGGATATATCCGTAGGTGTCGGTAATGACGACGGTGTCGGGGATCGAATCGAACAGCATTCTCGTGGTTTTCATACGGATCCCTCCTTCATTCTCGCAACGGCTTTGCGCACCGAGGCGAGCGTTGTCTCGGACTTTTCGATATTCTCATGCAGCAGCGGTCCGCATTCCGCTATATCGTCAGCGGCGCGGTCCATATTGTCTTTCATGTCGGCGAAGGCTTGCACGGCTTCTTCCTTCGTCGCGTCAAACAGCGCCTGTTTTTCCTTCAGATCCGGGATCTGATACAGCGCTTCAAGATACGCGTCGATGTTGCGCCGCCTGTCCTCCAGCTCGCGCACGGCTTCGTCGCGCTGTACGATCTCTTCTTCAAGACGGCTGCGCTGTTCCGTCAGGGAGGTGACGTCCGTCACGGTGACGAGGCGGGACGCGCCGTCGCCGAATTCCGAGACGCGGATGCGAAGGGTCGCGGGACCGAACTTCTTCTCACGGACGTCTCCCGGCTCGCCCGCGTCACGCAGGATCTGCGGGAGGTATTCCGCGTACGCTTCCGCCGCGCGGTTTTTATACGTGACCTCGCCGCTCCCCGGCTCGTACACGACGAGCGCGCTTTCCGTCTGCTCGAGCGCGCTTTCCATTGACTGCGGGATCAGATTGACGTAGTTGCGGCGGAACACGATCAGATACATGCAGAAAACCGAGATCGCAACGACAAGCGGAGTGTAATCAAGCTCGTCAACGCCTGTGACGGAACGGATCAGAGCCGCGATGGCGGGAAAAAGCGGGAACATGGAAAACACGGCGATCCGCTTTATCTTTTCTTTTCCTTTACGGATGATGTTTACGACCGAGATGACGTATCCGACAAACAGCATACCGTAAACCCACACGATCCACGGCGTGTGCACCGGTCCGTGCACGACAGACTCCCCCATGACGAGCTTTTTATAAAACAGGCCGGAATAATGGTTCGTACAG
Organism: uncultured Ruminococcus sp.; assembly: GCA_902762505.1. Lineage (GTDB taxonomy): Bacteria > Bacillota > Clostridia > Oscillospirales > CAG-272 > UBA1248. Next base: position 10,723 of record CACWOQ010000029.1, read on the forward strand.
ATCACAAGGCAAAGCGCGGTGGAAACGCTGAACAAGCCGATGCGCAGCGCCTTGCTTTCCGCCGCCCGTTCCAGTCCCGCGAGATGCAGGTTCCAGAAGAGATAGGAGAAGGTCGCGTAGGTCGTACCGACGAACTGCCAGTAGACCGCAAAGGTGTAGAAGGCGTTGAAGGGCAGGAACAGATACGCGACGGACTCAAAAAAACGCCCGGAGATCAGCATAAAGAGCCCTGCCGTGACGACGACGAACCAGCGCCAGATCGGCGTGGACTGCCTTCGTCTGAGAAATCCGATGATAAACAACAGATGCAGAAGTACGCAAACCGCCTGCATCACAAAGTTGGCGATCCTGTAACCGTTCATAAGCTTGATCCTTTCTGTTTGGTTTTTACCGTTTTATCCGGAATAAGCTCAACGATGTCGTCCGTTTCACAGTCAGAGGTACGGCATATCTTCCCGGGCGTCCCGGCAGCGGCAGTTTCGTACTTACGCGTCCCGGTCATCGTGCAGCGCCTTATCCGCAAGCCCGTGTCAGGTCATGCGTTTAGGTTGAATCAAGCGTCAAAGTCTGCTTATCCGACCGTCATCGGAATCCTTTCGTATCGATCGACTGTTCAATATAGTTATTATATCACCATTTATACTAAAAATCAAGCCTTAAAATATACATATTTTTCATTTATGCGTCCTTTTCAATTTGGCGCAGTACAGCAGGTTTGCGTATATTGATCAAGGAAAGCTGCGGCTTTACCGCAAAAAAGCAGGCTCATCCGAACCTGCTCGATACATAGAAAACCGCGTGAAAGCAAAAGAAAATCGAGTATCCGTAACATGGCCGTTATAGATACTCGATATGGTCGGAGTGTTCATAACGCAAGTGAATTTTATGATGAAATCAGGCGCGATACACGTTCCGATGCCCGAGCGATTTGCATATTCGACTTGTATTAAAGGATTGCAGAATTGGTAACGATGCTTTGGCTATTATAAGCGGTTGCAATCTCAATACATGTTTAGGCGGATTGTAAAACATCAAAAGTCAGATCATTACTCTGCACTCGCTTGGTTCTAGTATAGTTATATTTCCAACGGAAATATTATCTTCATCAACATCAACTGTCATTTCTGTTCCGTTTAGCCCCTCTTTTATAAGTTCATTAAAATCTACTTTGCTGTTTTTAGTTAATGGAAGATTGGGTCTGTAACGAATTTTTCTTGGGATTTGTCTGGATGACATATTTGGATTGTTGATGAAGCAATCTTCAATAATTGTTTCTGATATGTCTTTGAAGTCGGTTTCGTTTATGGAATCAGTTTCCTCAAGTACAATATGAGCAATGGCCATATTACCATGAACAAAGCTGTCATAATACTCAACGATACGACAATACTTCACCAGCGAGTGACCTTCGATCACACTCTCAACTATATAAGGCTTGTATTTATACCCGTCAAATCGTGTGAACATTCTATCCTTACGAGAGTTAAAATAGAAAATACCGTCGCAATCCATCGTCACGATATCCTTAGTCCTTATGTAGTTCCTTCCGTTCATATAGTAATGGGGAACAATTACTTCATCATCGATTATTCCCGGAGTTATAGCATCGGAAGATATAATTAGCTCTCCTTGTATTGAGTTATCGCCTTCATTTAGCTTAACCTCTTCTAATTCATCTGTATTTTCCGGGTTTACCAAAGTGTAAATGGTGCCGGGTAGAGGGATCCCTATTGCCTCATAGCGAGAGTAAGCGCCTTGAGAATATGAACTGCAGCCGCAGCATTCACTCATTCCGTGACCTTTGACTATTTTCGCCTTACTGTTATGGGCAACAAGCCATTTTTCCAATGCGATTTCATCGGATTTTGTCATAGAATCGCCGCCATACGTTATATGTCTTAAAAAAGACAAGTTCTCGTTCTTAAGGTACGGACAGTCAATTAATGAAATCATCCATGAGGGCGCCCCCATAATCATATGCGGTTTGTACCTCTTAAGAAGGTACCCCACTTCGCTTAACTGAAATTCAGGAACTTCTATACTAATAGATCCGCGCGAGATATTGAGCAAAAAATTATTTGATGCTCCAAACGGTGCAAAGAAGGGCAAAATATGCAGCACTTTCGTTTCGCGGCCATCGGAAATACCCATAGCCAGCACCTGTTCGTTTGCAAAAATGAGATTATTATGAGTAAGCGGAATTGGTTTTGGACGACCGGTAGAAGTGCCCGAAGTGTGTCCTATGTAGCAAACTGAATTAGGGTCGTTTACTTCAACGTAATCCAACTTATGAATCGCTTTCTTCAAAGATGGATACTCAATAATAGACAGCGAAGATTCGTTTTTGGCTTTTACATATTTTTTTTGAAATTGTTTCATCTGCTGCAGTTTTTTCTTAATGCTGAAAAAAGCCTTGATACTTGAATTCTTCTCCCCTTTTTTATCCAATGCTATTTTTTCATAATTTGCAACATCCCGCAAGTAACGAATCTTTCCGCTTTTGGACATTGAGTTCCCTGCAGAAAGAATAATAATATGATGAATTCCTAGTTCGGAAATTTGAGATTCGATCGGCTTCAGCATTGATAAATAGCATTGCTCAAGCGCGATAATAAACTTGGATTTTTCATACTTTAGAAGTTCCAATACTTTTTGTGAATTCGCAGTTACATCCATTGTATCGGGGCGCGGGTCTATAAAATCGCTGATTGCTCCGATCTGAGCCGCCCCAAGCCATAGATATCCGCTTTCCGGTATATTCGGGACAAGGAACATTATCCTGTCATTGCGTTTTACACCGATTTTGCATAATGCAGTCGAAGCAATGTCGACTTCAAACCAAAACTCGTGATATTTTATTTTATCGCCGTAATATGTTAGCGCAACATTGTTGCCGAAATCCGCCGACTTGTCTTTAAGATATCTTGTTACGTTACAAGAAGGTGTGTTTAGTTTAACTTCAGCCGGATAATATTTTGACCACGGTTTGTCGATGGAGGGATAACCCGTCAGTTTCTGTTCTGCCATTTTGTTTTCTCCTTACATATAAAAAGTGCGCAGCCGAAGCTACGCACCGAAAAACGCACAACTCCGATTGCTGCGACACAATTGCTTTAACACCGAACAAGTGCAAAACATGAAGAGTGCATTTTTACCTAAGAAAAATGTACCTGCTCGGCTTAAAACAATATGCAATTGTGTCGCAAGATTATTCTATCATAAGACGGGGGAAAAGTCAATATACGAATTAAAAAAATTGTCTGTTTTTCCAAAAACAACACCAGTAAGCTTTCTACCCCACTGACATCTTTGCGCGGCAAAGACGTGAAAGTGTCATAGTGGGTTACGCATATTGAAAAAGTTGCGTAACCGCTAACACCGGTTGAAAAAGAAAAACGAGCAGACTCACCGAGCCTGCTCCCTTACATACGAATATCAGATAAGTTGAATATATAAAAACTGAGTGTCCATAACTCACTTGCGTTATGAACACTCAGCATGGTCTTAGTGACTGGATTTGAACCGGCGGCCTCAACCGGGAACCCCCAAAACTCGCTTCGCTCGTTTCGGGGAACCCCGTACCACAGGGCAGTATCATAGCGGGGTTCAAATACATTTACTGCGAATCGAAATACAGCAGGACGGAGCTTTGCCCCGTCCTGCTGTATTTGGTCTGAGTGACTGGATTTGAACCAGCGGCCTCTACCACCCCAAGGTAGCGCGCTACCATCTGCGCCACACCCAGATTTCTTATTGCGGATGAAATTATATCACAATCACGCCGGTTTGTCAAGTCCTTTTCGTAAAATTGCAAAAAAATATCGGGGCTTGTCCGAAATATCATTTAGTTCATATTTTCCTCTTGATTTTGCCTACAAATACAATTATAATAAGACCGACGATCCGGAAAGGAAAGGAACTTCATATGCACAAATTAGGTATTATTGGCTACGGCGGAATGGCAAACTGGCATCATCAGTCCATCAAAGCCAACTTCAGCGATCTTGAAGTAGTCGCCGCTTACGACATTGATCCCGCAAGGCTCGAGCTTGCCCGCAAGAACGGGCTTCAGGCTTTTGAGACCGCGGAAGAATTTCTCGCGTCCCATCTGTTCGACATAGTTCTTGTCGCCACGCCGAACAACTTCCACTGCGAATACGTATGCCGCGCTCTTGAAGCCGGTTACAACGTAGTCTGCGAAAAGCCCGTCGCCATGAGCGTCGCCGAGCTTGACAAAATGGATGCGACCGCGAAGCGCACGGGACACCTGTTCTCCGTCCATCAGAACAGACGTTGGGATCAGGATTACCGCATCATGAAAGAAGCGTACGATACGGGCTTGATCGGCAAGCCGTTCACGATAGAATCCCGCGTTCACGGTCAGGGCGGCATGGTCCACGGCTGGCGTGAATTCAAGGTCGCCGGCGGCGGCATGGTTTTCGACTGGGGCGTCCATCTGATCGACCAGCTGCTTGACATGATCGACTCCAAAGTCGTATCCGTTTACGCCAACCTCCACAGCGTCAGAACGCCCGAGGTCGACGACTATTTCAAACTCGTATTCCGCTTTGAAAACGGCATTACCGCACAAGTAGAGGTCGGCACCTTCAACCTCGTTCAGCTTCCGCGCTGGTACGCCTGCGGAGACGGCGGCGCCATCGTCATCAACGACTGGGACTGCAGCGGCAAGATCATCCACACACGCGACACCGTAATGAACTGGGAACCCGTCGTCGTTCAGACGAAAGCCGGTCCCACGAGGACCATGGCTCCCCGCCCCGCGGACACGCTTGAGGAGCTTCCGCTTCCGAAGGTCGAGACCTCGTGGTGCAGCTATTACAGAAACATCATGGACACGATAGACGGCAAAGCCGACCTTATCGTAACGATCCCGTCCGTCAGACGCGTTCTTCAGCTCATCGAAGCCTGCTTCAAATCGGACGCCGAAGGCGAAGGCGTAAAAACGAACATATAAGCGAAAAGCACCGTTTGCGGTGTACTTCTTAAGGAAGTACACCGCAGCTAAATTCGCTTCGCGAGCTGAATTATGCTTCGCATAGCTAGATTCGCTTTGCGAGCTAAATTGACCTTCGGTCAGCTAAATTTGCTTCGCAAGCTAAATTCGGCTGCGCCGAGCTTACAGGCGAATTTAATTTAGCTGTCCCTATGGGACAATTTAGCTATCGAACGCAGTGAGATAATTCAGCTGCGAGCGACTGCGAGCAATTTAGCTATTTTCAAAATCATTCTTAATATCAGAGCGGTTAGAACAAGCTGAAAGAGAATAACCCACTATGACACTTTCAATAATCGAAAGATGTCATAGTGGGTTTGTTTCTTCTTTATGCTGCCGCTCTCTTCCGCGGGCTTTTTTTATTCGACCGTTTTTACCTCGTATCCGTCGGCAAGCTGTATTCCGCCGTCCGGTGTGGGCAGGCAGAAGACCGTATTTCCGCTCAGGTAAGCCGTCTTCACGCCTTTTTCGCCGATTGACCTGACGGTCGCCGTATCGGGCTGTTTTCTCAGATACGCGTCGGCGCCGTACAAAGCCGTCTGCGAGCACGAAAGCGACGAAGAATAAACGTACATCGAGTCGGCAGCCGCAGCCTGCGAACCGTCTTTATCCGTATAAAGCGTGACGGTTTTGCCGTCGCCGTATCTGTATACGCCCTCGATCGAGTTCAGCTTCATATTATGGAACAGCACGCCCGACGCGATCTGACCTATCCCGAACCTCGCCGCTTCGGCGGGCCCGCCGTCAACGTTTTTATAAAGCGTCACGTCATATGTGTATTCTTTGCCGTTCAGATATCTCGAAAACCCGTCGCACGACGAAACAAAGCCGTTCGTGTAACCACCGTCCGTCAGCGCATCCGCGACGAGATCCACCGCAAACGCGTTTTTGAGCCATCCGAAGTCTATGAAAACGTCGATCCCGTTTTCTCTTGCAAACTGCGCGTACGCGGCGGAAAGCCCGAGTTTCACGGTATCGTTTTCGAGAAGCTGCAGCTTTACGGCGTTGTCGTTGTTGACGTATACGCTTATTTTATCAAACAGCTCCCTTGTCTCGGCACTCATACCCGGATCCGTGACCGAAGCCGAATAATCGTCGCCCGCGCCGAGAGTCTGCCACAGTATCTCATAATACGGGCCGTAATACAGCAGTCTGCTCCCGCTCTTCTCCATCTCCTCGAACGCGGCGTAGAGCCTGCCCGGGACCTTCACGGGCTGCCCCTGTGACGTATTTATCGCCGTGATATATCCGCCCTCACAGAACGGATCGAACATCAGACACGCGTCCTTCATTGCGGAAGTGCAAAGCAGATTCACCGCTTTTCTCTCCGATACAATGCTTTTATCGCCCTGCCCCGGATTATACATGACCGTCAGCTCGGACGCGAGACTGTCTTTGCTCTGCGGTATTTCAATGATCTGCCACCCGGAATTTCCTTCCAGGCACGATTTGACGCCGAAGCCTATCGCGGTGATGCCTATCACGAAGAAGATGATCGCAAAGACCGCGCGCAGCCTCAGATTCTTTTCCGACAGCTCGATCTTTTCGACCGGTTTTACCAACGGATCCGATTTATCGCGTGCATATCTCTTCATATTACCTCTAAAATCAACGTAAAGGCATTGCCGGGAAACGGCAGTGCCTTTTACGGTGTTTACTTACAGTGTCGCTATCAGAAGCGCCAGCGCGAACAGCAGTATAATCGCGCCGAAGGTGATAAGTCCGGCGAGCGTTCCCTTCTTGCACATCTTATAATTCTTATAATATCTGTGCTTCTTGAACAGCAGCCAGCCTATCAGGCCGAGCAGCGGCAAAAAGAACGATCCGATGCCGTAGAGCTTGTTGCCGGTATCGTGTATCGGCGTATCGAGGATGGGTTCGTTGCTGACGTTGTCGTCCTCGGTCCTTGTTTCCGGCTCGTTGGGATCCCTTATGGTGATCGATTTGAGCGGCACGCCGGCTTCTCTTATACGCTTGTATTCCTCTATTTCCTCGGTGCTGCCGAAGACGTAGTGATCGTGACCGATATAGTGCATCTTCGGTTCTTCCTTGCTGTAATCGTGCACGGAAGGATCGTACGTGAACAGGACCTTGTTCTTTTCGAGTATCGGGTCCGGTATCGGTATCGCGGAAATGAGCGAACGCGTATACGGATGGAGCGGATAGTCAAACAGCTCCTCCGCCGAGGCGATCTCTACGATGTCGCCCTTGTATATAACGCCTATTCTGTCGGAAATGAAGCGGACGATCGAAAGGTCGTGCGCGATGAACAGATACGTTATGTTGCGTTCTCTCTGGAACTTTTTGAGCAGATTCAGCACCTGTGCGCGTATGGAAACGTCAAGCGCGGATATCGGTTCGTCAGCGACGACGAGCTCAGGCTCCATGACCATCGCTCTCGCAAGTCCTATCCTCTGTCTCTGACCGCCCGAAAACTCATGCGGGTAACGCGTCAGATGCTCGGGCAGAAGACCGACTTCCTCTATCATCTTCTCGACCTTTGCGACTCTGTCAGCCTCGTTTTCGAAAAGATGGAAGTTATAAAGTCCTTCGGAGATGATATAGTCGACCGTCGCGCGTTCGTTCAGCGAAGCGGCGGGGTCCTGGAATACCATTTGTATATTTCTTATGACCTCACGGTCAAGCGAATGCGGTATCTTGCCGGAGATCCTTACGCCCTTGTAAAGTATTTCGCCGGCGGCGCAGGGGTTGACGCGTATCACGGCGCGTCCGATCGTGGTCTTACCGGAGCCGGATTCGCCGACGAGTGAGAACGTCTCGCCCTTGTATATATCGAACGTGGCGTTTTTGACCGCTCTGTTCGCGTTATCGCCTTTGCCGAACGTTATATCGACGTTCTTTAAAGAAAGCAGTACTTCTCTTCCCGTCTCGTCAATCGGTCCGTGTTCAGGCAGATGGGCTGCGCTTTCCGAGATTTCCGTTTTCTGTACGGTTTTTTTCTTATTCACAGTCTCAACCTCCTTGGATATTGAACGCCTTGACGAGCGTGTCGTGCGTATTCTTTATAATGTCGGGTTTTTCGACCTTCGGAGCTCTCGGATCGAGCAGCCACGTTTTCGCATAGTGAGTATCTGTCACACGGAACATGGGCGGCTCCTTGACGGTGTCTATTTTCAGACAGTACGGATTTCTCGGTGCGAACGGATCGCCGATTATCTTGTTGTACAGAGACGGCGGCGTACCGGTGATCGAGTAAAGCTTCGTATTCTTCTGAGCCAGCTGAGGCAGCGACGAAAGCAAAGCCCACGTGTACGGATGACGCGGATCATAGAATATCTCGTCAACGTTGCCGAGCTCCACTATCTGGCCGGCGTAAAGCACCGCGACGCGGTCCGCTATGTTCGCAACGACGCCGAGGTCGTGCGTGATGAACACTATCGTGTAATTGAATTCCTTCTGCAGGTCTTTGAGCAGCTTCAGTATCTGAGCCTGGATGGTAACGTCGAGCGCGGTCGTCGGCTCGTCGCATATCAGTATCTTGGGCTGGCAGGAAAGCGCGATCGCTATGACTATACGCTGTCTCATACCGCCGGAATACTGGAAGGGATAGTCGTCGAAACGCTTTTCGGCGTTCGGAATGCCGACCTTCTTCATAAGCGTCAGGGCTCTTGCCCTCGCTTCTACCTCGGAGCAGTTCTGATGCTTGAGTATTATCGACGTGATCTGCTTGCCGATCGTTATGATCGGGTTCAGGGACGTCATCGGGTCCTGGAAGACCGTAGCGATCTTTTTGCCGCGGATCTGGTTCCAGTCCTTCGAATACTTGATCTTGGCAAGGTTCAGCACGCAGGTGCCGTGCAGTCTCTCCTCGTTTTCGTCGAGGAACTTGACGCGGAACACGACGTTGTCGAAAATGCCGTTTCTCGTCTCTTCATCCGATACGTCGGCGCCGATCATCATTGCTTTTCTGAAAGCCTTGATAAGCGCGTTTTCGTATTTGAGACGTTTGTTGATACCGTATCTGCCGACGGAAAGGTAGATCTCGTTTGCGATGATCATATTCCTTTCCTTGATCTCATCGGTCAAGGTGAAGCCGTCAAGCTTTGCGTTATACTGCGCTTTGAGCTCCGCCATCCTGCGCGTATATTCGGCGTTATATTCCGTATCGGACAACGCGGCGGATCTGCGCTCGACTATGAGGCGGGCTTTTTCCGCGTGCAGGGCTTTGAGCTCGTTATCGTAACCGGTGATCTCGGCGCCGATCTCTTTGATGCGCGCTTTTTCGGAGGAATCGAGCGTTTGTCTGAGGTTGAACGCCTCGGTACGCTTGAACGTGATGTCGGCGATCCTCTTATCTATGCTCTCTTTTTCTTCGCTTGAAATATCGGATTTTTCTTTCTTTTCAAGCTCGAGCTTCTGCATCTCGTTATATTCGGCGGCGCCCGCCTCGTACTTCGAGTATTCGTTGAGCTTGTTGTACGCTTTGTCGCGCAGCGATTTGCCGATACCGTTCATTCTGACGACGGTATCCGCAAGATCCTCGTCGGAAAATATTATGTCGCCGTTGCTTATGAAGCCGTTTTCGTCGAGCATGCCGGCGAAGGTCTTTGTAAAGACGGATTTGCCGGAGCCGGATTCGCCGACTATGGCGATAGATTCGTTTTCGTGGATATCAAGCGAAATGCCGCGGATTGCCGTAAGTACCCTGCCGCGTACGCGGAATTTGACTTCAAGATCCTTGATTGAAAGTAATACTTTATTATCTGCCATGGCTTCCTCCTTACATATGCGTTCTCGGGTCGGAGGCGTCACCGAGGTTCTGACCTACGACGTAAAGAACTACCGTGATTATAGAAGCGATCGCGACCGGGCTCCAGAACTCGAACTGCCAGCCGGGCGTTACCATGGCGCTTTCAGCCTGGAATATCAGTTTACCGAGCGACATATCCTTCAGGCCCATACCGATGTAGGACAGGAAGACCTCGTAGGAAATGTAGGACGGTATCTCCGTTGCGGCGAGCGTCACTATGACGGACGTCATGAACGGAAGTATGTTTTTCATTGCTATTTTGAATATGGACGTTCCGAGGCAGCGTGACGCGAGGTTATACTCTCTGTCGCGTATGATGATGACCTGCGTTCTTATGAAGTACGCGATGCCGAGCCAGCCGGTCACGGTCAGCGCGAACACCATGGTGAGGAACGACGGGGAGAATATAAGCACGAGGACCGATATAAGAAGTATATACGGCACGTTAGCGATTATATTGTAGACCTCGGTCATGAATATATCGACCTTCTTTGAGAAGCCCCATACCGCGCCTATGAGTATGCCGATGACCATGTTGATCAGCGCGCATATGAACGCAAGGGATATCGATATCCTCGCGCCGAACCACACGGCGTCAAACGTGTATTCGCCGGAGCCGCCGGTACCGAGGATGGTGTGGATGCTGAAGCCGAGCCTCTCTATCGCTTTGGCTGGCGTCAGATGCCATGCCTCGTAGTTGCTGAGGTTCACGAACTGATCGTACGGGACGATGGCGGGATATACGTATGAGAATATTATTACGAGCGCAAGCAGAGCGAGAATGAAAATGTTTATCTTCTTACGGAAGAACACTCTGAACACGGAGCGCCAGTATGAATAACGGGGAGCCGTTATTTTTTCCGATTCGAGCTCGTTGTTGTCATAATGGGAGAATAACTCCTCTTCGGACATACCGAGGTCGTCAAGCTTTACCAATTCATCTTTCATGCCTGTCACCTTGCCTTGGATGAGAATGATATTCTCGGGTCGACCATGGACATAAGTATGTCGCCGAGAATTATCGAAATAACGGAAAGTGATGCGTAGAACAGAGTGACGCCGACGATAACGCCGTTGTCGCGCGCGTTGATAGCCATCGTAAGCAGGTTACCTGCGCCCGGGACTACGTAGACGCGCTCTGTGATGATCGCGCCGACGAGAGCTCCGAGCACGCTGCCGGGAATGCCGTGGATCAGCGGGATGGCGGCGTTCTTCAGAATGTGCTTTCTGAATATCTCGCCCTCCGACAGACCGCCGGATCTCGCAAACTTAACGTAATCCGAATTCATCTGGTCTATCATATATCTGCGCAGCCATTTCATCAGGTTTGCGATCGACGGGAGAGCGAGCGAAACGATCGGGAGTATGTAGTACGCCGCTTCGTTCACTTCCATGTTGAACGTCGTGGGCAAACCGAGCTTGCCGCCTATCGCCTTGAACAGGAAGATGTACGCAAGGGACGGGACCGCGATGATGAATATGATGTATACCGTGCCTATCTTATCGACGAGCTTGTCTTTATGTCTCGCCATTATGACGCCTATCGGCACGCCGAACAGATACGCGATCGCCGCTGCGATTATACCGATGATGAAGGAGTAGCCTACCATCGATTTACCGGATCTGAACAGCGACACGTTCGTATAGTCGTCCGTGAACAGATTCGACGTCAGCTCAAGCTTATCCTTGGAGCCGGCGGAATATTTCGCCGTATGCAGGTTGTCAGCCGTTTCCTCGGTCAGACCGGACGGATACGTGGCAAGCTTTTTGGTCTGTCTGCCCTGCGATACGCTCATAGATTCCGCAACGTCGATACCGGCGTTGACGGCGTAGGATTTGCCGAGGTTTATCGTAACGAGGTTCTGATGTACATACGGGAAGCTGTCGTCAAAGTACAGCAGATACCTGTGATCGGTACCGTTGCCCATGATCGCCGGGCTGAATTTCTCACCGCCGTACACGGGATCGTGCATGGTGAATATAAGCTCACGCTTGCCGATATCCTCTTTGACGTTATGTATGTTGTCTATTTTGATAAGACCGGTGAAATATTTCCACAGTCTTGTTATGAGCGGCTTGTCTCTGTAAGCGAACAGATACTGCGTGCCGCCGTCAGCGACCTTCGTCGTCGTCATCATGACGGCGTTGAGACGCCTTACCGTATAGCCCTGTGACTGATAGAAATCGGTGAATTTTTTAACGTACTGCTTCGCCGTCTCGGAGTCTCCGTTCGGCGTTTTGCCGATTGCGACGGCGGAGGATCGCGTCGTCTCGTCGATCTCTCCGCTCCGCGTCAAAGACACGAGCCAGTCACTGTACATGACAAGATCGAGATAACCGTACTCGTTCCACTTACGGAACTCATATACCGTTCTCTGATTGTTTTTGACCTTGGTCCAGTAGTTATCCTGGGCGAAGATCTGCTGCCTGTTCATGCACGTGTAAATCAGTATCATGACTATCGCAACAACGATTACGATCGAGACCGCGCCGTGAAGTATTCGTTTGATTAAATATTTCGTCATATCATTACACTCATCGTTCGGGCGTTGCCCGGTATTTTTTTCCGTTTTACGGTATGTTTGCGCATTCTGTACAATAAAGTGCGCAAATACGCCGTAAAACGCACGGGTTTCCGCTTTTTTTTCGCGGAAACACCGTGTAATACGGCAGATAAGAGGATGGACATGCGTCCATCCTCCTACCGTTTCAACTAAATCAAGCTATTAGAATATACCGATGCACTTGATCATATAGCCTGCGCCTTCCGGCAGGAAGGTATCGAGGTAGGTTGAAGGATCGCCGTAGTCGGGGCCCCAACCGGACAGGTCATATATATCGTAGTTGGCTTCGTAACCGTATTCGGTGTTGTAGCCGGCATAGTACCATTCATCGTCGTTCTTGCACTCTACGAGGTTGACTTTTACGTAGCCTTCGAGAGCGGTCTCATAAGACTGTTTGAAAGCGTTGGCTTTCTTGGTGTAGGTCTCACGAGCGGACGGATACGGGATATCGATCTCGATCGGGTTTTCCTTGGTGATGCCAAGGTCTGCGAGCTCGGATATAGCGGTGTTCAGTTCAGCCATGGCGTTAGCGGGGCTGTACCAGCCGTCATAACCGTCGCCGGAACCGTTGCCTTCATCAGCCTGAGGATCGTAAACGGTGATCTTAACGCCGTCAGCGTCGATCTGGTCCTGCATGATCTTGCCGTAAGGAGTACCCGCGGCGTAGGTCTTTTCGGTGCCGTTGATGGAGACCTTGGTCTCTTCCTCGAGGTATACGAAGTTAGCGGGGGTGTAGCTGTTTCTCAGCGAGACAAGCTTCAGCACGTCGCCGACAGACTGAGCGTTGTAGTTGGCTCTGTCAAGCGCGAACGCGAGAGCGCGGCGGAAGTGGACGTTCTGCATAGCCTTGTGGGTTCTTGCAGCGGTCTCTTCGGACTGAGTGGAAATGGCAGCGCCGTCGTTGAAGTTCTTGAACGCAGCTCTGTTGACGTTGAAGAACGCCATGTAAGAGGTAGCGTTGGTAGCGGAGGTGTAAGCGTAATCGTCAAACAGGCCGTCCTGCTGCGCCTGTACGAGAGCAGAGGCGTTGAGGCCCGCGCCGGCGATGGTGTTGGCCTTCGCGTCGTTGTAAGCCTTAAGGGTATCGGAACCGTCGTTGTAGAGGTACTGGATCTTGTCTATGTTCATAGCGTCTTTGTTCCAGTATGCTTCGTTCTTCTCGAAGGAGATGATGGACTTGTCGGTCGCGTTCTTTACTACGAACGGTCCGCAGTAAGCGATATCATCCTGGGTCTTGCCGTAGGTGTAATTGGCAGCGGAAGCGTCGAACTCGGCGCCGAACTTACCGCCCTTAGCTTCATAGAACGTTCTGCTCATCGGGGCGAAAACGCCGTAACCGAGCATGGTCATGAAGTAGGAGCAGGGAGCTTCGAGAGTGTAAACGAGGGTTCTGTCGTCGGTAGCCTTGACGCCGACCTGTGCGAAATCGGTGATTTCGCCATGGAGGTACTCGTGGACGCCCTTGATTATACCCTCAATGAGGTATTCAAGACCGCCGTGTACGTCAAGCATGTGCTGCATACCGGCTACGAAGTCGTCAGCCTTAACGTCGGCAACTTTTCTGCCCTGGCTGTCAACCCAAGAGGTTTCACGGATCTTGAAGGTGTAGGTGAGGCCGTCGGCGGAAACCGTTACGGATTCTGCAAGAGCGGGTACCTGAGTGCCTTCGTTGTTGTATTCCATAAGACCGTCGTAGGTCTTTACGATGTACTGGGAGTCAGCGGCACGGGAGGTCGCCAGAACGTCCCAGGTCATCGGGAAGCTGTTGAAGGAAGTGCTGTAAGTGGTCTGGAGGGTGTAACCCTTGTCGGCGAGGAACTGCTTGGCCCATGCAAGATACGTGCCGGTGCCTTTGAGTTCGTTCCATTTCGCCTTCATTTCGGTTCTGTCGGCTGCCTTGATGAACTCGGTAGCGATCAGAGCGGTCTGCCACTTTTCATCGTCGTTGCCCCAGAGGCAGTAGTCGACGGTGTAGGGAGCGACTCTGGACAGTGCGTAGTTACCGCCCTGGGTCGAGGTGGGGAGCATGACGGCGGATTCCATAAGCTTCGCTTCTGCGATAGCCATCATAGCCCATTTCTTGGAAACGTTAGCCTCAGCTTTAGCTGCTTGATATGCTGCGTTGAAGTCACCAAGAATAGCGTTGTATATTTCTCTGGATTCCTTGGTGTAGGGGCTCTCTTCCGGTTCTTCGCCAGATGTGGTTTCATCGTTGGTGTCTGCCGGGTTCTTCGGCTGGCAAGCCGCGAGAGCAGAAACGAGCATTGCAACTACTAAGAGCAAGCTGAGCAGTTTTGCAAGGTTCTTCATTTTGTGTTCTCCTTTTTGATTATTTAATTAAACCTCCTTGACGTCCGGCAGAGCGGACGCCCGGGAAATTCGATTACGTTATTGTGGAATGCAATTTCAACTTTCGCAAACTTTCATTTGCAGCAGATATGATTGAAATTGGATTTTGCAGTATTATACCATAAGAATCGCGTTTTGTAAAGTCCTTTTGACTTAAAAATCGTAAACGTTTGACTTTACGCCGTGCGGCTTTTTGCATATAATCTGTGAATATATTGTACGTTTGTGCATTTTAATCTAAAAATTCCGTCATTTTAGGGGGTTTTATATATAATATAGGGTGATTTTGCAAAATGCAACAGTCCGTCTTTTTTTCCTGCACGGTAAATCGGGCGTATTGAGCCGGTTTTGCGGTATCGCGCCGCGTATGCGCCGTATTGAATCGGGGCGGCTGACGTTTATTCAGAAGAGCCGCGCGAAATCAGCGGTCGAGCGAGAGGAAAATACCGCCCTTTGATGAAAGAAAAGTTTTTTCATCTTTCAAAGTGCCGTTCGTGACGGCGACTTTATAGCCGAATCCGCGATAGACAAGCGACAGGACGGAGCCTTCGGCGCGCTTTTGCGGTTCATCGTCGCCGCCTTTGCTCTCGCATCTGAGCTCGAAATCACGCTCCGCTTTGAATTCCATGCCGGATTCGCACATCCTGACGGTGAGGTCGCCTGCCTCGGTCCCCCGGAACGTGACGGACGCCTCGCTTCCCTGCTCCGAGTACGACAGGGACTCATACGTCATGCGTTTTCCGTTGAAATACGGATAGAGTCCCGCGCGGACGCCGTTGCCGCTGTATCTGTTGCCGTCGATGAACGGGAGATTGTCAAACGTCATGGAAACGCTGTCGTTCACCTCTTTCAGATATCTTTCCTCATATTTTTCACGGAACAGGAATATATCGCGTATCCAGAAAGCGTTATGCTCCGTGAACACGTCGGCGCGGTAGTTTTTGCAGTCGTACCAGACGGAGGATCTGTTTTTGCCGTGACGGTCGGTAAGCGCGGACACGACGGTCGCCGGTGTCTGCCTGAAATTACGTTTGAACCAGGCGCCGGTCTGCCCGAGCGTCAGCGGCTCGAGCTTGCCCGCGTCGCGCCATTTCGCGATCTTTTCGATCTGATACGTCAGACCGTTACACATCGAAGGCCAGCCGAAGGAGTTTTCCTGCCCCGCCTGCGTATAGCCGAACTGCAGGCAGCGGCCGCTGAAATTCTCGTTGAAATACCAGTCGACCCAGTCGGGATTGCCTCCGCCGTCTCTGCCGCAGTATACCGGTTCAAGTGTTGCGACGCCCTGCCATTCGGCGGCGACGCCGTTGACGTCAAGCCCCATGTCGTACTGATATATCGGGTCGGAGCCGAGCATACGGAAAACGGGGATCTTTACATTACCTTCTGAAACATATGGCGCACCTTGTCCAGGCGGCTGTTTGGACGGCGGGGCTGGATGACCGGCTGACCGACAGCGGCCTGATATC
>CACWOQ010000030.1 GCA_902762505.1 uncultured Ruminococcus sp.
TCGTCACCCCCCTCTTACCCCCTCCATCAATTTCGTGAATTGATGGGGCGCGGAAAAACGCGCGGAGCGCTCATAACTCATAACTGATAACTGATAACTGATAACTGATAACTTAAACGGCTGTTTTCGCCTTTATGATCCGGCTCTGCCGGATCGCACGGCGTCATTTTTTTGCACTAATTTTCAAATTGTTTTCAATTTGTGTAGAGCATTGTAGCGGATATTCATATATAATTATACTGACTATATTTTTATTCGGATGTGTAAAATGGAAATTCTTCACGTACTGCTTGACGCGCTTATCGACACGGTGAAGCTCATACCTCTGCTTTTCGCGGCTTATCTTCTGCTTGAATATCTTGAGCACCGCCAGTCGAACAAGCTTGCCGATTTTCTCACCGACGGGAAATTCGGGGTGCCGGGCGGCGCAGTTCTCGGCTGTATCCCGCAATGCGGGATGAGCGTTGCCGTGTCCCACCTGTTTTCGGCGGGCGCCGTCGGCGCGGGGACTCTCGTCGCCGTATTCATATCGTGCTCGGACGAGGCGATACCCGTGCTTTTAGCCGACATCAAGCATATCAATCTTATCATACCGCTGATGCTCGCGAAGGTCGCCTTCGCCGTCGCCGCGGGGTATCTTTTCGACCTCATTTTCCGGCGCCGCAAATTCGGCGGCGGACATCATCAGCACGAGCATGACTGCGACGAATGCGACAGGATCGACGCGGCGCACCATCATCACTGCGGTGAAAAATGTGACGAAAACGTTTTCGTTTCGGCGCTCAAGCGCACGGGAGAGGTCATCCTCTTCATCCTTATCGTAAACGTTCTGATGGGGCTTGCGGTGCACTTTATCGGCGAGGAGACGATAGCCGCCTTCGCGTCTGAAAACAAGCTTTTACAGCCGCTTTTCGCGGGTCTTATCGGTCTTATACCGAACTGCGTCGGCTCCGTTGTCCTGACCGAGCTTTACATCTCCGGCTCCATCGGCTTCGGCGCGGTTTTTGCCGGGCTTTCCGTCGGATCCGGCGTCGGGTACGTCGCCCTGTTCAAAGCCAACAAGCATATTAAACAGAATCTTCTGATCATCGCGTACACGTTCGTCCTGTCCGTCGCGGTCGGGACAGTGATACAGCTTTTCGTATAATGTTCGGTTACGTAAAGCCCTTCACGCCGGAGCTCAGGGTGCGTGAAAACGAGCTGTATAACGCGGTGTACTGCGGACTGTGCGTCAGTATGGGCCGCAAAACGAGATGGTTTTCGCGGTTCACGCTGTCTTACGACGCGGTATTCCTCGCCCTTGTTCTCGCTTCGCTTTCCGGCGAACGCTTTGTGATCAAGCCCGGGCGCTGCGCGTTCGCGCCTTTCCGCAAAAAGCCCGTTGCCGAAGAATGCGAAATCCTCAGATTCGCCGCCGCCGTGTCCGCGCGGCTTACGTATTATTCCGTGCTTGACGGGATAAGAGACGAGAAGGGCGTGAAAAGACTGATCAGACGCGCCGCCCTGCCGTTCTGCCGGCATATGGAGCGGGCGGCTGAGAAGATCGCGCCGTTTGACGGGGAATATATCGGATCGTGCCTTGATAAGCTTCACGCCGCGGAGGATGAGAACAGCCCCGAGCTCGATCTGTGCGCCGGATATTTCGGCGACGTGCTGGCGTACTGCTTCGGCGAAGGCGCGCCGGAGGGAAAGAAAGAAAGCGCCGCGCTGATCGGAGGACTCGTCGGCAGATTCATCTACGCCGCCGACGCGTGCGACGATCTTGAAAAGGATGAAAAGAGCGGGTCGTACAATCCGCTGCGGTTCGGGGAAGGGGACAGAGCGGATAAGCTGCGCGCCGCCTACGGCGCGATGTGCGTCTGGGCTGACCGAGCCGCCGCCGAGCTTCTGCTCGAAGGCTCGGTCTCGCCCGAATCTGACGTTGCCGACAACATAATGCGGCTCGGTATGCCGGATACGGCGAGAAGAGTATCCTCCGACCGGGCGAAAGAAAGGACTGAAAATGGAAAGAGATCCGTATGAGGTGCTGGGCGTATCGCGCGGCGCCGCAGACGACGAGATAAAAAAAGCGTACCGCGCGCTTGCAAAAAAATACCATCCCGACAACTATACCGACGCGAATCAGCGCGCCCGCGCCGAGGAAAAGATGAAGGAGATAAACGCGGCGTACGAACAGATACAGAAGGGCGATACGGGCTATTCGTCCGGAGGCTCCGGATACGGCTCGTACGAAGGACCGAGACAGGGCGGCGTCGGCGTTTACGCGACGATCAGGCAGTATATCAACGCCCGTATGCCCGATCAGGCGGAGCAGCTCCTCAACGGAATCGCGCAGGAGGAGCGCGGCGCCGAGTGGTTTTATCTGAGAGCCTGCGTCTACGTACTGCGCGGCTGGATCTACGAGGCGCACACCTCGGCGGGGACCGCCTGCTCGCTCGATCCCGACAACGAAGAGTACAGACAGCTGTACGACACGATAGAGGCGAACATCAACAGAGCCGACGGAACGTACAGAACGACGTCGGATTCGTCCGAATGCGATATCTGCTCGATCTGCCAGACTCTCGCGTGTCTGAACTGTATGTGCCGTATGTGCTGCAGGTGACCGTATGAACAATAAAGCAAGAGTAAAAATGATCGCCGTATGCGGCATTTTCTCAGCCGCCGAGCTTGTGATCATATATCTTTCGAGCGTTTTTCAGATGCTCGATCTCGTGATAGCGCTGATGACCGTCGCGTTCACGCTGGTGCTCCTCTGCGAGTACGGCAGCAAACCGGCGATCGCCGTGTACCTTGCCGTATCGGTCCTTTCTATGCTGATCGTGCCGAACAAGTTCACGCCGCTGTGCTACGTCTTCTTCATAGGCATCTATCCGATAATCAAGCCGTATTTCGAGAGGCTGAAAAAACCGTTTTCGATCATTTTAAAATTCGTTTATTTCAACGTCTTTTATCTTGCGATATACGCGATATGCGTGAAATTCGCTCTGCTTGACGATATATTCGCGATAGGCTCCGCCATGTTTTTCGTGGTGATAGTCCTCGGAAACCTCGCTTTCTTCCTCTGCGATTACGTTTTCGGACTCATGACGCTTCTGTACGTCGCAAAGCTCCGAAAGAGGCTCGGATTCGAAAGGATATTCAAGAAATGACGGTCGATATGAGCGCTGACGTCAAGCGCCTTTCCGGCGTCGGTCCGGCTGTCGCCGTCAAGCTCGGCAAGCTCGGGATCAACACGGTGGGCGATCTGCTCTGCCATTTCCCGCGCGCGTACGAGTTCCGCGGCAACGTGAAGACCGTCGCGTCGGCGGAGGACGGGGAGACGGCGTCGTTCATCCTTACGGTGATGGCTCCGCCCACCTCGGCGAAGACCCGGACGGGACTGACGATATTCAAGCTTCCCGCGGGCGACGGGACGGGCGGCTGTACCGTGACGTTCTTCAACCAGAATTATATAAGATCGGCCTTTACCGTCGGCGCCTCGTACCGGTTTTACGGAAAAGTGAACCGCCGCGGCAGGACGGTAGAGCTGAGCTCGCCGGTCTACGAGCCGTACAGCGATAAGCTGCTTCCGCTTTTCCCGGTATATCCGGCGACGGAGGGCTTCGGCTCCGCGAGGATCAACCGACTCATCTCCGCGATAATCGACAGACCCGACACGGTCCTGCCGGAGAATCTGCCGGACGAGGTGATACAAGCCGAGGGGCTGATGGACCGGACGGACGCGGTACGCGCGATACATCACCCGGCGTCGCTTGAGCAGATAAGCGAGGCTAAACGCCGTCTCGCGTTCGAAGAGCTGTTCATTTTTGCGAAAAACGCAAGGAGCAGAAAGAAGAAGATCTCGTCCGGTCCGCGCGCGGAAATGTCCCCGTGCGACTGCACGCCGTTCCGCGAGATGATGCGCTTCGAGCCGACGGCGGCGCAGAAGCGTGTTATGAACGAGATCTATTCAGATCTTACGGGCAAAAACGGCAAAGCTCCGATGAGACGCATGGTCTCGGGAGACGTCGGATCCGGAAAGACGGTGTGCGCGCAGTTTTCGGCGTACGTCGCCTGCGAAAACGGATATCAGACGGCTCTGATGGTGCCGACGGAGATACTCGCAAAACAGCATTACGACGATACGGCGCCCCTGTTCGCGATGCTCGGAAAGAGGGTCAGGCTTCTGACAGGCGAGCTTACACAGAAGGAGAAAAACGCCGTATACGCGGAGCTGCAAAGCGGAGAATGCGACGTAGTCATAGGGACGCACGCGCTGATATACGACAAAGTCGTGTTCAAAAATCTCGGGCTTGTCATCTGCGACGAGCAGCACCGCTTCGGAGTAAGCCAGCGTGAAGCGCTGCTGAAAAAGGGGAACGGAGCGCACATGCTCGTCATGAGCGCGACGCCGATACCGAGAACGCTTGCACTCGTGCTTTTCGGCGACCTTGACGTGTCCGTCATAGACGAGCTTCCGCCAGGCAGACGTACAGTTCGCACGGCGTACCGCGACGAGAGCAGCCGCGACGCCGTATACGCGTTCATACGCGATCAGGTGGATCAGGGCAGGCAGGCGTATATCGTATGCCCGGGAGTCGAGGAGACGGAAGACGACGGACTGATCCCGATCGAGGCGCTCGGCGAGGGCTTCAACGCCGAAAGCTACGACCGAGAGATGAAGCGGCGCAAGGCGGCGGTGAATTACGCGGAAACGCTGTGCACCGACGTTTTCCCGAATCTGCGCGTCGGATATCTTCACGGCAGAATGAAAAGCTCCGAAAAGACCGCGGTCATGGGCGCGTTCGAGCGCGGAGAGCTCGATATACTCGTGTCCACCACGGTGATCGAGGTCGGAATAAACGTTCCGAACGCGACGGTGATGCTCATCGAGGACGCGGAAAACTTCGGGCTTTCGCAGCTCCACCAGCTGAGAGGGCGCGTCGGGCGCGGAAAATACGCGTCGTACTGCATCCTTATGGCGGATTCTCCCGGGCAGGCCGCGGAGTCGAGACTGAAGATGATGGAGCGCGAGAGCAACGGCTACAA
This sequence comes from uncultured Ruminococcus sp., assembly GCA_902762505.1. Taxonomy (GTDB): domain Bacteria; phylum Bacillota; class Clostridia; order Oscillospirales; family CAG-272; genus UBA1248. Next base: position 5,032 of record CACWOQ010000030.1, read on the forward strand.
GATCGCCGAATTCGATCTGAAACAGAGGGGACCCGGCGATTTCATACGCGAAAACGACGAAAAGATCCGTCAGCACGGAGCGCTGAAGCTCCGGATGGCGGGCGCGCTCGACGACGCAAGGCTTTTATACCGGGCGTTCGAATGGGCTGAGAAATACACGGAGGATTGATATGCCGCTTTCATTTGAAAGAAACGATATTACAGCCGTAAAATGCGGAGCCGCGGTAGTGCCGGTCGGCTCGCGCAGAGACGGGGGCATTCTTTCGGCGTTCAAGGCGGCGGGCGGGCGCAGGCTTTCGTCCGCGATCTGCCACGCCGGCGGCTCCGCCGCGGAGAATCCGTCCGTCATAAGGACTCCGTATCTCAACGCAGATTTTCTGATCCTTGTGCAGACGCCGCAAGCCGACGGTCCGGAGCCGGAAAAAGCTCTGTACGACTGCTACGCTGCCGCGCTCGACGCCGCGAAGCTCCGCACCGAAAAGGGTGTTGTGATACCGGTGATCGGCGCCGGCGTTAACGGCTATTCCGCCCGGTCCGCTTTCGATACGGCAGTCGGCGCGTGCAGGGATTATCTGTCGGAAAACGAGCTTTCGATAACTATTGTGGTGAATGACAAAGCCCCGTTCCTTCACGGCAGACGGATCTTGTCCGACGTATCCGGTTATATCGCCGAAAACGAGGCGTATAACGCCGTTTACGCGCAGGCAGCGGAGCCGTTCGTTCACGCAAAAAGAAAAAAAGCCGCCGCCGCGCCCGCCGTGTACGGTGCCGCCGCGTTTTGTGAGGAGGCGGCGCCGAGGGAGTCGCTTGAAGAATACCTGAAAAACGCGGACGAGGGCTTTTCTCAGACGCTTTTAAAGCTCATCGACAGAAGCGGTATGACCGACGTTGAATGCTACAAGCGGGCGAACGTTGACAGAAAGCTTTTTTCAAAGATCAGATCGGACCCGGGTTACAGGCCGAAGAAAACTACGGCGCTGTCGTTCTGTATCGCTTTGTCGCTTTCGCTCGAGGAGACGAACAGCCTTCTTTCACGCGCGGGATACGCGCTCTCCCACAGCAGCCGTGCGGATCTGATTGTGGAGTATTTTATAAAAAACGGAAAGTACGATATCTTCGAGATCAACGAGGCGCTGTTCGAGTTCGATCAGGCGCTTCTCGGAGTATGAAAACGGAAAAGAGACCAAATGAAGTATTACATCGATTTTGAGGCGACGCAGTTCGACCAGGAGATCATATCGGTCGGATGCATAAACGAGAACGGACGTGAGTTTTATTCGCTCGTGCGGCCTCACAGCATGAGAAGAATGACAGGATTCATCACGGAGCTGACCGGAATAACGTCAGCGGAGCTCCGCCGCGCGGACGACGCGGACGACGTGTTCGAGCGTATGTATGATTATATGGACAAGTCCGAGGACGTACGCTTCTACTGCTACGGAAACTGCGACGGAAGATTCGTAAAGATGACGATGAGACACGTCACCTCCTTCAAGGCGCAGTGTATGCTCGGACTGATATACAGCAGTCTGATCGACGTTTCGCCCGAAATGTCGGAGACCTTCAAAACGAATCAGACCGTGTCGCTGTATAAGCTTTCCGATTATTTCGGCGCGAGAGGCGCGCAGAACCATAACGCCCTGTCCGACGCGAAGCTTCTGAAACAGATCTGCGAAAAGGCGGAGGGACTCGAGCTTGAGGAATGCCCGTTCCCGGAGTACGTGATAAAGAAAAAGCCGGAGAAGGCCGGATCGCTCCACGAGCCGGAGCCTGTCAAGGAGCCTCATGTGACGGCGAGCTTCGGCGGCAATACTTACGGCTTTTCGTCATACGGCAAAGCAGCTGACTGGATAATGTCCGAGATGCTGCCCGACAAGACGGAAGTCACCGAACAGATGAAGAGCAACATAAGCAACCGTATCGTACGCGCGGCGGCGAACGGAGGCTCATATCACGGCTTTACGTGGAGATCCGTAAAAAGGCAAAGAAAACACGGGCCGGAGCCCGAAAACGCCCCCGACGGCGAAGCGGACGCCGAAATTAGTTAATAAATTGTGAATTATGCCCTTTATCCGTAAGATCCCCGGCATAAAAAGCGTCTAATGAGTGAAAACACCCGGAGGTGAGAATATGAAAAAATACTACGGAAAAGAAAAGTGCAGGATACTGAAACAGGTCCGCGCGGAAATAGCGAAAAACAACGGCATAGACTGGATCATAGAGGAATGCCCTCACAAAGGGGACTGCTTAGGCACATGTCCGAAATGCGAGGCGGAGGTCAGGGAGCTTGAGAAAAAGCTCGAAGATCGCAGAAAGCTCGGTCTGAACGTGGCGCTCGCCGGCGTGGCAGCCGGTATAGCGCTGACAGTGTCGGGCTGCGCGCCTCAGCCGTACGCGCTTCAGGGAGACGTCCCCGCTGCCGGCGGGAACAACGGTCAGACAACGTCGGATCAGGCGACCGAGGCGCCCCAAAGCACGGAAGGCGAGACCGGGACGCTTGAGCTTGAGGGAGAGATACTCGACGACGGATCGGCTCTCACGATCGACGGAGACCACGTCATTATGGGTGGCATGACCGTCGAGGAAGTACTGATGGGAGAACCTATGCCGGAATGGCCTGAGGAGCTTTCCGGTAAGTCGACCGAAGAAACGGAGACGGAGCCCGAAACGCCGGAGGTAAAAGAACCCGAAGAACCGGCGCTTATGGGTAAAATAGCCGCTCCGTACGACGAAGACCTTGAGTGATATCACGTTCCCGCTCTGGAAGATAAGCCGTCTGAGAATGGCGACGGACGGCACGGGCGTGACCGCGCTCGTCGCCGCGCAGGGCTGCCCTCTCGATTGCAGATACTGCATAAATCAGCCGAGCAAGACTTTCGGATGCGAAAAAAATCTGACGCCTGCCGAGCTGTACGACCGCGTGAAAAAGGACGGTCTGTATTATTCAGCGACCGGCGGCGGCGTCACGTTCGGGGGCGGAGAACCGCTTCTGCACGCCGGTTTCATAGCCGCATTCCGCCGGATCATCCCGGCGGAATGGCATATTTACGCCGAAACGTCGCTTTGCGTGCCGGAGGAGTGCGTCCGCGCCGCAGCGCGGTGCGTCGACCGGTTTTTCGTCGATATAAAGGATACGGATCCGTCTGTTTACCGGACGTATACGGGCGGCGACGTGAACGTCGCGCTTGACAATCTCAGGCTGCTTTTATCCCTGTCGGGCTCAGACAGAATCACCGTGCGACTGCCGCTGATACCGGGGTATAATTCGGAGGAGAACAGAAAAAGGAGCGCGGAGCTTCTTTCCGGGATCGGGATTACGGACTTCGATTTCTTTGATTACGTTATACGCGAATCCGAAAAATCTGAAAAAAGTACTTGACAAACGGAAAAAAATGTGGTAATATATACTCAGTTAGCAGAGGCTAACTCAGTAATACCGTTCACTTAAACATTCAACATAACAGCGGACCGGAGGCGAATAGACCCGCCTCCGGTCTGTCTGCACTTTTCTTTATATATACCGTCTTGATTTATTTACATTCTTTCTATATAATCATGATCGGACTTATTATGACTTTTCGGGAGAAAACGATGAAAAATAAAGAAAAGAAAGAAAAAAAACCGAAGAACAAAAAACTGCGGCGTATAATCATATTCAGCGTTCTCGGCGTGATCGCGGTGCTGTGCGTGATCGCGGCGATACACGTGAACAGGATAATGAACGACCCCTCGTCGCTTTTCAACGATCCGGAGACGGTCCCTGTCACGGATGACGCTCCGCATACTGTAATCGAGCCCGCCTTCACGGTCGAGCCGGCGACGCTGCCGGACATTTCAACGGAACCGGATACGCAGACGGAGCCTGTGACGGACGAGGCGACGGCGACGGAAAAAACGGACGTGCCGACGGATCCCCCGTACGACGTGCTGAACGTGATGCTTATGGGGATCGACGCGTTTGAGGACGGCGGCACGTCCAGCGGCACGATGCCGCATACCGACGTCAGCATAGTCCTTGCGATAAATTTCGAAAAGAACACCGTCGATGTGATATCGCTCCAGCGCGACACGTTCACGACCGTACCCGGCTATCACGGTTATTATAAGCTCAACGGCGTTTTCAACGTCGGCGGCGGAATGAAAAACAAGGACGGAGGCTTTCAGCTCGTCTGCCGCACGGCGGAGCAATGGCTCGGCGGCATATCGATTCCTTATTATTACGCTGTGGACTTTCAGGCGGTCGTTCAGATCGTCGACGCTATGGGCGGCATAGACTATGACGTAGATCAGGAGTTTACCGCACACTCAACCGGTAAAAAATACGGGGAGGGGATGCATCACCTCGACGGCAACGCCGTGCTCGGTTATCTGCGGATAAGACAAGCTGCCGACGGACTCGACAAATCCCGCAACACGAGACAGAGAAGGATGCTCATCGCCATATTCAACAAGCTTAAAAAAGAGGGAAGGATCTCTCAGATCCCGTCTCTGTTGGCGGCGGCGAAGAACGGCGTCTACACGAACACCACCACTTCTCAGACGGCGGCTCTGCTCAATTTCGCCGCAGGTCTCGATCCGAAAAATATAAATTCGCGCGCGGTGCAGGGAACGATAAAGATGAGATACGACTGGGCGTGGGCGTTCGTCGACCAGCAGCACAGGATCGATCTGATAAAAGAGGTATACAATATCGACGTAAAGCCCGTAGGTATATGCACGCTTTACTATGAACAGTGGCTGCACGAGACCGGACTTGACGCGCTGAAGCACGTCCGCCAGGCGGAGAAGGTCCTGCTGTGGATGGGCGAGCAGAAGAATTCCGGAAAGGAATATACCGACGCTCAGATAAAGCTTTATTCGGACTGCTACAACGCGTATTCGTTATTGAATTCGCTGTTCAACGAAGCGACCGACAGGCTCGGGCGCGCATACACGGGTCAGTACGCGCCGGAGGGCGGAACCGAGGCGCTTGAAGAATACTACAAAGGTCTTATGACCGCGGCGGAGGAAGCGGTGAGAAGCAGTACCGAAGCGCTCCGCTCCTCGATCGGCTATAAGGGATCGTTAAGCTGGTCCGTAAACAAGAACAGATGGTATAACGATAAAGATATCAACGAGATATACGTTGATTTCGCATGATATAAAGGAGATTTGCATGAAAAAGATAATTTCCGTATTGCTCGTGCTTGTGATCGCCGCGGGACTTTTCGGCTGTAAAAGAACCGGACCCGGCGACGGTACCGGCGAGACGACGACCGGCGGGGAAGAACAAAAGCCGGGACCGTATACAGAATCCGACACGAACGTTATGTCAACGTACGGCAGGATGGCGTACGCCGACGGCTGCACGTATTTCGTGACCGAGGGCATGCTCGGCGACGCCGAAAAGACGGGCGAATACGATACCGAGGACGTTTACCGCATCAAAGACGGCTCGGACACGCCGGAGCTTCTCTTTTCCGTCCCCCAGACGCCTTATGACGGCATAGCCCGTATTTCCGTAACGAACCTGACGCCGTACGGTGATTACGTTTATTTCTGCGCCGAAAATTTAAGCGGCGAAAAAGTAAACGGCAGGATCGGCGGCAATAATTTGTACCGCACGAAGATCGGGACCGGAGAATACACGCTCGTCGCGGAAAATATAGAAAGCAGGAACATATTCAACAGGACCGGCAACCGTTACGGCGACACGGTCTACCTGATGACCGTCAGCGTAAACGGCGATACGGTAAGCTACGGGTATATACAGATAGATCTTAAAAGCGGAGCCGTTTCGGAATTCAAACCGGATCTCGGCACGACGGAGCCGGTAAGACTTGTGAACGTCTGTGACGACGGATACGTTTATTTCTTCAAGCTCGACGCCGAAAATCACGAGCCCTACGGCGTGTTCCGCACGCCGCTTGCCGGCGGCAAATGTGAGGACGTCGTCGCGATAGGCGAAGAAATCGACGGAGCCTTCGTATCGCAGGGACACGTTTTCATCGTCACCGAGGATAAAGACGACCGCGCGCAGGTATACGACGTGAATACCGGAGAGAAAACGGGCGAGTTCCAGTTCGACGACGATAAGGCGTTCAACGTCTGCGGCGATACGGTATACTATATCAAAGGCGAAAGCGAGCTTTGCTCCGTGAAGATCGACGGTTCGGGCGAGCGTCAGATAGCCGCGGGAAGAAACGGCTTCGATCTGATGCTTGTCGGCGTCGCCAAGGAAAGCTTCATTCTTATAGACGAGGATATGCGCGTTTATAAAATGAATAAGGACGGACGCATACTTCCCGGCGCTCCCGTGGTGAAGGAGACCGTAAGACCGGAGGAGAAGACCGACGGCGACGGATTCACCTATTACGAATGGCCGAACGCCGTGGAGATCACGGGATACAACGGCGACTCAAAGACCGTTTCGATCCCGGACAGCGAAAACGGCAAGCCCGTAAGAAAAGTGACGCTCATGGGCGTCGGCAAATCCGCGGCGGAGCGCATAATCATACCCGAGGGCGTTTATTCCGCCGTTATCTACTCGTCGAGGACCGTTACGCAGGTCGATCTGCCGTCGAGTCTCGGACACATGAATTACAGAGGCTTCCCGTATTCGTTCGAATGCGCGGAGGGCTGTGTGTTCAGATATAACGGCACAAAGGCGAAATGGCAGGAGCTTTACGATTTCTGCCGCGAATACCACAACTGCACGGTAGACACCTACGGCACGAGATCGCCCGTCGTACAGTGCGCCGACGGTGTGTGGGAGTTACCCGAAAATAACTGAAAATAATCCGAATATTATTGCAATATTCACAATTGCATGGTACAATATAGAAAGAAGCCGCCCGAGGGCGGAAATGATACATAAAGGAGTTATTTATGAGCACAAGATACGAATCCGCAAAAGCCATATACGCGAAGCTCGGTATCGATACCGACGCCGTGATCGCAAAGCTGAAGGACGTTCCCGTAGCGCTTCACTGCTGGCAGGGTGACGACGTCACAGGCTTCGACCATGACGGTCCTCTTACCGGCGGCATCCAGACGACCGGCAACTATCCCGGCAAGGCGAGAACGCCCGATGAGCTTATGGCAGATATCGACAAGGTCATCTCCCTCTGCCCCGGCAAGCTGAAGCTCAATCTTCACGCCTGCTACGCGATATTCGAAAAGGGCGAGTTCGTCGACCGCGACAAGCTCGAACCGAAGCACTTTGCGAAATGGGTAAAATTCGCAAAGGAAAGAGGCATGGGCATAGACTTCAACCCGACCTTCTTCTCCCATCCGAAGGTAAAAGACGGGCTGACCCTCTCCTCTCCCGATGAGAAAACGAGAAAATTCTGGGTCGAGCACGGCAAGGCCTGCATCCGTATATCCGAATATTTCGCCCGCGAGACCGGCGTCCCCTGCGTAATGAACATCTGGATAGGCGACGGCTTCAAGGACGTCCCCGCCGACAGAATCGGTCCGAGACTCCGCTACAAGCAGTCGATCGAGGAGATCATCGCCGAGCCGCACGATCCCAAGCTCGTAAAGCCCTGCGTTGAATCCAAGGTCTTCGGTATAGGCGTTGAGTCCTACACCGCCGGCTCCGCCGAATTCACGCTCACCTTCGCCGCAACGCATGAGAACGTTCTGCCGCTGATGGACAACGGTCACTATCATCCGACCGAGGTCGTCTCCGACAAGATCCCCGCTCTGCTTTGCTACTTCCCGGAGATCGCTCTGCACATCACCCGCGGCGTCCGCTGGGATTCCGACCACGTCCTGCTTCTCGACGACGAGACGAAGGAAATGGCGAAAGAGATCGTCCGCTGCAACGCGCTTGACAGAGTTTACATGGCTCTCGACTACTTTGACGCGAGCATCAACCGTATATCCGCCTGGACCGTGGGCGTCAGATCGTGGAAGAAAGCGCTTCTTGCCGCGATGCTCACTCCGCACGCCGAGCTGAAGAAGCTCCAGGACAACGCCGAATTCACCGAGCTTATGGTTCGTCAGGAAGAGATGAAGATGCTTCCTCTCGGCGACGTTTGGGAAGAATTCTGCCGTCAGTGCGGCACCACCGAATGCGGCTGGTTCGATGAAGTCAAGAAATACGAAGCCGAAGTCCTCTCCAAGAGAAAATAAACAAAACAAAGACGCGGAGCCGCATAAAGCGGCTCCGTTCTGCAAAAAAAGGAGATAATATGATAAAAATAGGGATCGTCGGCGCGCGCGGCCTGTCCGTTGTACAGGCGATAAAAGCGATGCCGGATGAAGCGAAGATAACCGCAATGTGCGACCTTGACGAAGGCGCGCTTCAGCACGCGAAGGATCAGATCGGCGACCCGGATCTGAAGCTTTACCGCATTTACGACGATATGCTTGAAAAAGCCGATATCGACGCGGTCGTCGTATCAACGCCGATGCAGCTCCACGTCACGCAGTCGATAGCCGCGCTTCAGGCGGGCAAGCACGTGATGTGCGAGGTCACCGCGGCTGTATCCATGGACGAACTGTGGTGGCTGATCGAAGCTGTTGAAAAATCCGGCAAGATCTATATGTACGCGGAAAACTACTGCTACATGCCCGAGGTGCAGCTCGTCCGTCAGCTCGTCAAAAAAGGATTCTTCGGCGAGATCTATTACGGCGAGGGCGAATACACTCACGACTGCACGTCCCTGCGCACGTGGCACGGCAAAACCGGCTGGCGCAGCTACTGGCAGATGGGCACCCGCGGATCTTTCTATCCCACGCACAGCCTGGGTCCCGTGATGCAGTGCTTTGACGACGACAGAATCGTTTCCATCGCAAGCTTCAGCCCCGGCAACCACAATCCGTTCGGGCTCCGCAACGACGACCTGACTCAGACGATGTGTCAGCTGGAATCCGGAAAGCTCGTTAAGATCAGGGTGGATACGATCTCGCCCCGTCCGCACGCGATGGCTTATTATCAGATCCAGGGGACGAAGGGGTGTTATGAATCACAGCGTCTCGGCGGCGGTCCGATGATCGCGCTCGATGAAGACGGCAAGCCGCGCGAGGGCTGCTATACGTGGAAGCCTCTGTTCGATTACAAGGAATATCTGCCTGAGCGCTATAAGAGCGGCAAGGGCGACGCCGCGGGTCACGGCGGCGGAGACTATTACATAGTCAAGGACTTTATCGAAGCGATAAAGACGGGCGTACAGCCCGAGCTCAACGTTTACAAAGCCGCGGAATGGACGTCTGTCGCGCTTCTGTCGCAGCTTTCCGTTACGAACAACGGACGTTTGCTCGAGGTGCCGAACTTCCGCGCCGGTATGAGCTGGGCTGAAAAAAAGATAAAGATCTGATCCGGCGGCGCCGGTACAGCAAAAAAGACGGTCAGACCGTCTTTTTTGTTTTTTCCGCGGGCACCGCTATTTTTACGGCTTTTGGCAGACAGCAGAGCTCCGACGTCTCCGTCTCGCCTCCGAATTCTCCGTCAAGCGTCCATTTGACGCTGCGCTCCGTCGTGACCGTCAGCTTTTCCGCGTGCCCTGATATGATGACCGACGGGTCAAATTTGCGGGTGAGCAGGGAAGACTGCAAAAGCTCTATGTCGGAAATGCTCTTCGGCGTTTTCAGAAACGTGTAGTCGAGCAGACCGTCCTGCATGGACGAGTTGTCGGGGATGAGCGCCGTCAGCCCTGCGACGGAATGCGTGTTGCCCACTATGGCGAAGATGAAATCATCCTCGTAGACCTGACCGTTGACGGAAAGAACGGCGCGCACGGACGAGGAACGGAAGTTTTTCAGATCCATGCCGTGCAGTACGTCAAGATAATATGCGAGCGGACCGATGGCGTTCTTCATCTTCTGATCCGTCGTATATCCGACGTCCGTAAACACGCCGAACGCGGCGACGTACGAGAAGATATTGCCGTTATACGAGCCGGAGTCGATTATCTTATAATTTCCGGATACAGCCGTTTCGGCGGCTTTCAACGGGTTTTTCGGTATTCCGAGGGATCTTGCGAAATCGTTTATCGTGCCGGACGGGATATATCCGCACGGCGTTCCGGTGCCGGCGCGGCGCAGACCGCCGAGCAGCTCGTGAAGCATCCCGTCTCCGCCGCCGACTACGACGAGATCGTATTTTCCCGAGTTTTCGGCTATATGGTTTTCCCCGTCCTGAGGAGCGGACGTCGGATATACCGTGACCTCAAAGCCGTTCTGTGTGAAAACCGATACTATACCGGATAAAGCCGATCCGATCTTTCCTTTTCCCGAATGCGGATTGTATACAAAAAGTAATTTTTTCATGTTCTGCCTCCGTGTACATATTATACCACGCATTTATTATATAAACAGATTTTTTCGTGCGCTATATTGTAAATATTGTATATCGGCGGAGGGCAATTAACGTAGGATATCTTGATTTTTCGAAAATCATATGTATAATCTGTAATCAAAGGACGGTTTTTTGTAATGAGATTCACCGATTATTTGAAGAGACGCGTTGTGATCGTCGGCGGCGATATGAAGGCTCCCGGCGGATTTGACGGCGCCGTCGGATTGATTACCGGATACTTTGACAACGGCTGCTGCGCCGTCTGCGCCGATACCTTCGGCGTAAACGGATTGTATTACGGCGCGGCAGAGACCGGGAAGCTCATATCCTCGGCGCTCGGACGCGTCGCCGCCGCAAGAGAGCGGAGCAGAGCGGGCGGCGAAAAATATATCGCGCTCGGCATAGGTCCGACCGGACAAAGACTGTCGCCTTACAAAGATTTTGATTTTGATCATGCGGTGGAGGCGTTTTCGCAAACCGTCAAAGCGGGCGTAAAATACGGCGCGGATCTGATCATACTCGACGCGTTTGACGACGGATACGAATGCAAAGCCGCGCTTCTTGCTGTGAAGGAAAACTCCGATCTGCCGGTCCTCGTCTGCTGCAAGTACGGCGATAACGGCAGGCTTGCGACCGGCGCCGACACCGGATGTCTGATCCCGATGCTCGAGGGAATGGGCGCCGACGCGATAGGCGTGAGCTGTACCCCGGACGGCGCGGCGGAGGAGGCGGTGACCGGGTATCTCGGGCTGTCATCGGTCCCCGTAATATACGGAGCATACCTGGGACAGGATCCCGGATCGTTTCAACGCACGGCGTCGGGGCTTATAAAACGCGGAGTCCGTGTGATCTGCGCGTACCGCGGCGTAACGCCGGAGCATATAAAACCTTTATCAGCGGAAGGATACGCGCCGGTTCCGGTCACGGATAAAAAACTGACCGTCATTTCTTCCGGCGCGCGCTTTGTTCGCTTCGGCGAAAAGACCGTTATAATAGGCGAGCGGATCAATCCCACGGGTAAGATAAAGCTGAAGGAGGCGATCAAAAACGGCGACCCGGCACCGCTTTTATCGGAGGCTTTGGCGCAGGAAAAAGCCGGGGCGGACGCGCTTGACGTGAACGTAGGGGTATCCGACGGCGAGGCTGAAAAGCTTTGCGGCGCGGTCAGTCTGCTGCAGCGTACGACGGATCTGCCTCTTGCGCTCGACACGGCGTCGCCGTACGCGATGGAGCGCGCCCTGCGTATCTATAACGGCTGCCCTCTCGTCAATTCCGTGAACGGACGGCGGGAAAGCATGGAAAAAATATTTCCGCTGATCAAAAAATACGGCGGCGCGGTCGTCGCTCTTTTGTTTGACGGTGACGGGATACCGGGCGACCCGGACAGGCGGCTTGCGGTAGCGCGAAATATAATCGCCTGTGCGGATGGCTTCGGCATACCGAAAAACCGTATCCTGTTCGACGCGTTAGCCCTCTCCGCGGCGTCCGATCCCGGCGCCGCCTCAGTCACGCTCGAAACGCTCGGAAGGCTTAAAAGAGAGCTCGGATGCCTGACTGTGCTCGGCGTATCGAACGTTTCGTTCGGGCTTCCGGACAGACAGGCGCTCAACAGCGCGTTTCTGATCTGCGCCATGCGCGAAGGACTTGACGCGGCGATAGCGGATCCGTGCTCGGATCAGATAATGAGGTCGTACACGGCGTACAACGCCCTCTCCGGCGCCGACGAAGGCTTCGCCCGATATATCGCTTACGCGCGCGAAAGAAAAGAATGATCCGTATATGACGCAAAAGCGCCCCGGAAGGCTTCCGGGACGCTGTTTTTTATTTTTGAAGTATGACTGCGCTGAATGAAAACGGCGGAAGATCCGACAGTATCAGCCTGTCTTTTTCAAGTCTGCCCGCGCAGTTATAAAACTCGGCGGTCTTGTACTCCTCCGCAAGCCGGGCGACCGGGTCGAGCGCGGGATCGGGGAACATGTTCCACATTCCGGCGACAAGTCTTTCGCCGTCCCTTCGGCACATCACGTAAAGGGCGGGACAGTCCGGGATATAGAACGGAAGCCTGCGTCCGCTGATCCATTCCACCGCGTCCGCGTACTGTCTGCTTCGTCTGCCGTGGCGCATCACCGTCGGCTCGCTTTGCTCCGGGAGAACGTTCAACACGAGGAATCTTTTGCCGTCGCCGTTTTCATACAGATAAGACAGAGCGCACCCTCCGTCCGCGCGGCTCAGTATGGCAGCGCCGTCCGATACCGTGATATCGAGGCATACGGCGCCGGTAACGCAGAGCGGCTCGCCGTCGTCAAAGCATTCGTTCGTCACGTTTTTGAGCTCGCCGCACGAAATAAGACCGCAGTCCACGCCGCGTCCGGTCAGTATAGCCGCGGCTGTTATGTCGAGGATCGCGCCGGGACCGCCGAGCGGAAGCGGACAATGCCGCGCGTTTTCTCCGAATATCGCGGTCACCTGTCCTTCGCCCGAATATACCGTCGGGATCGAGCAGTAGGAAAGCGAGCGCGACGCCATCGGAAACACAAGGTTCTGCGGGTCGAAGACGTCGCCGTCGGGCACGCAGTCGGAAAACAGCTTCATCGGTCTGTATACGCGTACGCCGAGCTGCTCTCCGATGAAATTCTTGTCTATGAACTCATACGTTTTGCGGTTTTTCTCGTGCATCCTCGCGTAGCCCGTCTCGGTCTCGGGGTCGCACGTGTAGTCGATACCGTATTTGAGTATTCCGTCCGTGCAGCGTGACGCGCGTATGGCTGTATCGTACAGCTCAAGAAACGATGCCGGGCAGTTTACGCGCGGGCGCGGATAGACGTCGCCCTCAGCCATTATCTCGATCTCGCCGTCCGCCGTCCATACGGATTCCATCCGCTCCATCTCGACCGTGTCGGCGAGCAGATGACCCCAGTTTTGCTTTACTGCCCAGTACGGCGCGCCGATCAGGCGGACGAACGGACGCGTATTGCCGGCGAGTATCCGCGCTGTTTCCGCGGCGTCGACTCCGTCGATGTCCCAGCCGGTCATGCACGTGCAGAAGCCGAGACGGATCGACGGATCGACAGAATCCACCGCTTCCCTCATGCGGCGTGCGAATCCGCGGAAAGCGTCGCCGTTCGCCTTGATATACGCGTCGCGGTATTTGTTTTTTCCGCCGGTAAGTATCTTTTCGCGCAGAGCGGGACGGTCAAGCGGATCGCCTGTCGTTTCGTTGATCATCTTCATGTGGTTTTCGCACAGACACGCGGGCGAGGCGCCGAAAAACCCGTAACGGAAATCGTCGTCAAACATGATCAGATCCACGCCGCAGCGCGCTATGTCTCTTATATACTGCGCGGCGAAGTCGACGAAACCGCCGTCCGACGGGCAGGCGAACGTCCGATAAAGCTCTCCGAGAAGCCCGGTCATGCATGTGAACGGAGCGTCCCGGTCGAACATGAACGTCCAGATCCAGGCGCCGACCTCAAAGCCGTTCTCACGGAAGAACGCGGCGTTTTCCGCAAGCCTTTCGAGCTGTGTTTTTCTGACGTCCTCATCGGCGGAATATGATTCAATCGATACGAATACGCGCTCAGCGTCGAAGCGGCGGAGCTGTTTCAGGGTCTTTTCTTTGCCGAAACGCCATACGGCGTCGTTGTTTACGGGCACGGATATTTTATACATATCTTATTACCTATATAAAAGGACGGCGGATGAGTTCCGCCGTCCATGGTATTTTATTTTTTCTTCTTCTTTGCGACAAGGATTATCGCTATCGCGGCGGCAGCCGCGGCGGCGACGCCTATTGCCGCGTAGATCATCCAGGTGTTGTTCTTCTTTTCAGGCGTTTTTACGGGCTCGGTGTCGGTAGAGGCGGGCTCGGTACCGGTCGATTCGCTTTCGGACTGAACGGGTTCCGGCCCGGTCTCCGAATCGGCCCCTGTCGTCGTTTTGTCCTCTTCGGTCGTGCCGGCGGGCGCGTCGGAGACCTCGGCGAGATAATCGGGATCAAGGTCGGGCTCCGCATTGCCGTCGACGCGGAAGAGCAGCGCGTCGTCAAGATCCTTGAAGAACGCGGCTTTGTATACGGTTATCTCTGTCTCGTCGGGATCGGACGTGCCGCCGTCGAGTACGTCGAGACGGAATTTGAGGACCGTGCCTTCGTAGCCGTTGGCGCCGTCGAGATCGAGCACGGCGACCTGCTTGCCTTCGACTTCATAGTATTCGAACTGCTGGCTGTAGCCGCCGGTGAAATCGCTGACGCCTTCGGAGCAGCAGTAGAATACTTCGCCGTTGGCGTATCCGTAGTTGGACTTGAGGACCATCGCGAAGTACGGATAATCCTCGGCGTTCACTTTGACCTGCGAGGATATCGCAAGGGTTATATACGGGTCGTTTCCTTCATCGAACGTGAAGGTTACGCTGCCGTCGTCATTGTTGGTGAAGTGGATCTGATGCGGGCTGGAAAGCTTTGTCACGTCGATCGGGACGACGCTGCCGGAAGCCTCGGGTATCGGAGCTCTCGTGGTGGTCTCGTCGTTCGGGTTCGGGTCCGTCAGCGAAGCGCCGCCGAAAACGGTATTCTTGGAGAGGATGAGGCGGTTGGTGCCGCAGATATTGTCGTCACGCGCGTTTACAACGCCGGAGCCCCATTCAATCCAGTTCTGCCACTTGTTGTCGTTTTCGCCCTGCGTCGCGGTCAGAAGAGCGGCGGCTATACCGTAGCTCGTTCCGGCGTGCGGAGCGTCGTATACGAGCTCATCCCACGGGATGAATACCTCGTACGTCGTGGTGCTGCCGTCGTTTGAGGCGCCGTATTTGCCGCCCTCGCTCTGAAGCGCGAGACCGTTCATTATGCCGGACCAGCAGTAAGCGTAGCACTCGCCGTCGTCGGGGCTGTACGCGAACGCGAATTCCTGAAAATCCTCGGAATAGTTGGCGTCGCGGCTCGCGGAGGGGACAAGTCCCTGGTCCGCCGTGCATCCGTACGGGTCAAGTCTCATCTGCAGGCAGTCGCCGTTCCAGATCTGAGCGCCGTCAACGTTGTCGTTGCAGGGGCTCGTATCGGGCGTCTGCGCGGCTATGTAAAAGCCTTCGTAGGTGTAGCGGAACCAGATCGTGAATTCAACGTCGGTCTGATCGTCCTTGCTGACGTCTGTCTGAGGGTTTTCGGGATATTTGATGTGGGCGACGGTGGGCTGACCCCATTCGTCTACTGTGACCTTGCCGTCGATCGTGGGCTCGTTGTCAAACTGTAAAGCCTCTACCGTGGCAAATTCTTCCGTATCGGCTTCAGCCGAGCATATGACCGCCATGGAAAGCACCATAACGGCTGCGGTGAGGAGCGCTAAGATTTTTTTCATGGTAATACCGTCCTTTGTGTATTTTGGCTGTATATATGATATAACATATACGGCGTTTTGTCAATACTTTTTCAGATTTTAAAGCTGTCTTTGAGCGTTACGACGCGGTTGAACGTGTTTTTCATCTTTGAATCGAGCGTGAAGTATCCGAGACGGACGAACTGGAATTTTTCGCCGGGCTGAGCTTCGGCAAGCGACGGCTCGAGCTTGACGCCGGAGACGATCTTTTTCGATTCGGGGTTCAGATATTTGTCGTATTCGGACGATTCTATCTCGTTCATGTTGGCGTACGTGAACAGACGGTCGTACAGCGCGGCGTCCGCTTCGACGCAGTGCGCGGCGGAGACCCAGTGTATCGTGCCCTTTATCTTCCTGCCGTCGGCGGGCATGCCGTTGCCTGTTTCCAGATCCGCCGTGCAGTGTACCTCGGTGACTCTGCCGGTCTCATCAGTTGCGATATCCGTGCATTTCACGATATACGCGCCCATGAGTCTGACCTCGCCGTCCGGCTTCATGCGGTGGAACTTGGGGGGCGGATCCTTCGCGACGTCGTCGCGCTCGACGTAAAGCACCTTTGAAAACGGAACTTTTCTTGTTCCCGCCGTCTCGTCGTTCGGGTTGTTCGGCAGCTCGAAATACTCCGTTTTGTCCTCCGGGTAGTTGTCTATCACGACTCTGACCGGGTCGAGGACGGCGATGCGGCGCTTCGCCGTGTTGTTGAGCTCCTCGCGTACGCAATGCTCGAGAAGACCGATATCGACGAGGCTGTTCGATTTTGCGACGCCTACGCGGCCGATGAAATCGAGCACGGAGGCGGCTGTGAAGCCGCGGCGGCGCAGACCGCAGAGGGTGGGCATTCTCGGGTCGTCCCAGCCGTCGACGAGGCCTTCCTCGACGAGGTGGCGGAGAAAACGCTTGCTCATTACGGTGTGCGTCACGTTAAGACGCGCGAATTCTATCTGTCTCGGCTTCGCGGGCAGGTCGACGTGGTCGCGTACCCAGTTGTAAAGCGGTCTGTGATCCTCGTATTCAAGCGAGCAGAGGCTGTGCGTGATGCCTTCGATCATATCCTGTATCGGGTGAGCGAAGTCGTACATCGGGAAAATGCACCATTTTCTGCCCTGTCTGTGATGGTCGATATAGCGGATGCGGTAAAGAACGGGGTCGCGCATGTTGAAGTTGCCGCTGCCGAGGTCTATTTTCGCACGGAGCGTGTATTTTCCCTCGGGAAATTCGCCGGCTCTCATGCGGCGGAACAGGTCGAGGCTTTCCTCGGCGGGTCTGTCGCGGTAGGGCGAGGTCGCCGGGGTGGTGAGGTCGCCGCGGTAGGCGCGGAACTCGTCGGCTGAAAGCTCGCAGACGTACGCGTCGCCCGACATTATGAGCTTTTCCGCAAGCTGATACGTCGTCTCGAAATAGTCGGATCCGTAGAAGAATCTGTCTCCCCAGTCAAAGCCGAGCCAGTGTATGTCTTCCTTTATCGCGTCGACGAATTCGGTATCCTCCTTCGCGGGGTTCGTGTCGTCCATGCGGAGGTTGCAGATGCCGCCGTAGCGCTGCGCGGTACCGAAGTCGATTATCAGCGCCTTGCAGTGACCGATATGCAGATAACCGTTCGGCTCGGGCGGAAAGCGAGTGTGTATTTTCATGTTCGGATCGTTTCTGAGATCCTCGTCGATTAAATCGTAGATGAAGTTTGAAGATTCCATTTTCTTTCCCCTTTAAAGAAGTGTTCTGATTTCTGCGGCGACCTTTGCCGAAAGCGCTTCGACGCCGTCGGGCGAGGGATGTATCCCGTCGTCCGAAATAAGCTTGTCCGGATCCTTCGCCAGCACGGAGTAAAGATCGTTTATCTTTATCCCTCGGCGCACAAGCATTTCCGAGCAGGCTTCGTTATACCGTTTCACGTCGCTGTTCCAGACGTCCGTGTAATCGCACAGATAAACGCGCGCGTCGCCTTCCTTCAGCGAATAGTTCGTTTTTTTCTTTTCGTCGAGCTGTCTGCCGCCGGGAGTTATCGTAGCCCATATGAGCCTGTCGCAGTAGCTTTCCATCTGTATCGCAAGGCGGCGGTTGTATTCGAGATATTCGTCGAGCGGAGTGAAGATCTCCCCGTCCGCGGTGCAGCGGTGAAGATCCCATATGCCGGTGTTCCAGTGTATGACGTCAAATTTCGGAGAGCCCCAGCCCTCGACCCACGAATACATGCCCCACAGGGCGTATTTCGTGTAGCGGCAGTTTTCGTCCGGCGCGTATACGCGCACGCCGTAGCCGAGAAGCTGCGCCACGCGTGACTGATACATCATACGGATGGAATCGCCTATCAAAAGCACGTTTTTCATTTGAGAAGCTCCGTCTCGTCAAGTATCCGCTGTCTCATACGGTCCTCGCCGAGTATGTTTATGACCTCGTACAGATCCGGAGAATTCATTCTGCCGGTGACCGCCACGCGGATGAACGACGCAACGTCTCCGACGTGACCGCGGTATTTTTCGGGCTCTTTTCTGTAAAGCTTCGTCTCGCGGGCGTAGCCTATCGATTCGGCTATGTCCTTGCACTTTTCGAACCATGTGTTCTGATCGTCACGGCTGTCGTACGTTTCAAGGAATCCGAGAAGCGCTTTTACGATGTCGGCGCGGTCACGGTCGGCGGGCATCTCATCCTCGCGGGTGAAATATTTGTCGTAGAAGAAGCTCATATACGGCTTGACGTCAGCCCAGACCGCGAAATCCTTGCGGGGCTTGTTTCCGCCGCGGCCGATGGAGAGGATCTTCTCGGCGTATGCGCGGTCGGCGGCGAGCGTTTCGTAAAATTCCGGATCCTCGGTCTCGGCGTATGCGAGAACGCCGTCGTACACCTCGGACGCCGTCATACGCGAGATGACGTTCTTTGAAACGTCGTTGAGCTTTTCTATATCGAACAGGCAGCCGGACGCGCTCATCTTCTTGACGGAGAACGGGAATTCCTCTCTGTCCTTGTCCGGGTTCTGCATATGCCATTCCTCGTAGTTGGAATTGAGCAGCGTCATAACGTATTCGTTTACAGCCTTGACGGAATAGCCCATTCTGCGGTAATCGTCGAGGTTCGCCCCCATATCGCGCTTGGAGAGCTTCTTTTTGTTGCCGTTTTCGTCAAGACGCATGAGCTGCGCTATGTGCATGTATTTCGGAGCCCTGAAGCCGAGATAACGGAAGAGCATCAGATGCTTCGAAAGGCTCGGCAGCCATTCCTCGCCGCGGATGACGTGAGTCGTGCGCATGAGGTGGTCGTCCACCGCGTGCGCGAAATGATACGTGGGGATCCCGTCGGATTTGAGCAGAACGACGTCCTCGTCGTTTTCGGGGATCTCAAGCGTGCCTTTTACAAGGTCCGTGACCTTCAGCTTCTTTTCGGGATCTCCGTCCGCCGCGGCGAAAAGCGCGAATCTGTGACCGGCTGCAAGCTCCGCCTCGACCTGCTCCATGGTGAACTGCCTGCGCGCGAGCATCGCCTCGCGGCGCGCCTCTGCCTCCTCCTCCCAGTTGACGCTCTTGATCTCCGCCTTTTTGTCGGCGGCCTTGAGCTCGTCAAGCTCCTCGTCGGTGGAGAAAACGGGGTAAGCCCGCCCGTCGCGGACGAGCTGCTTCGCGTATACGTGGTAGATACCGACGCGCTGACTCTGCGTATAGGGACCGTAATCGCCCTTATCTCCGTCGGCTGTGACGCCCTCGTCGAAATGCAGACCGTAATAGTCAAGTATTTTCGTGATGAACTCGGCAGCGCCCTCGACCTCGCGCTTTGAGTCCGTATCCTCGATGCGGAGATAGAATACACCGCCGGACTGATGGGCGAGACGCTCGCCTACCGTGGCGGGGAAGAGTCCGCCGAAGTGGAAGAAGCCCGTCGGCGACGGGGCGATCCTCGTGACCTTCGCTCCCTCCGGCAGCGATCTTTCCGGATATCTTTTCTCCATGTCCTCCGGGTAAAGCGTAACGTCGGGGAATAATAGATCGGCTAATCTGTTGTAGTCCATGTCTTTTTGTCCTTATTATATAATATCGATTTATTATACACCCTGTATCCGTAAAAATCAAGGGCATAGATGAAAAAAAGTTACGGGGGCGCGGCAAAAGATAAAAATCCGCCGCGCAAAAACGGTTTTGCGCGGCGGACGCCGTATTACTGGTCTATGGATTCGAGTCCGTATATGTATCTCTGCAGATAAAGCGCGGATTCTATCGTCACGCCGTTTTCAAGAAAATCGGCGGAGAGGAAGTTTGCGCGGTTTTCGGCGATGAGGTTGGATTTGCCGGTGAGGTAATCGAGGATCGCCTGTACGTCGCGGTTGTTGATGACGCCGTCGCCGCTGCAGTCGCCGTAGATCACCACCATGTAATCGACGGAATCTACCGAAAGGACCATTCCGGTCGCCATTCTGTCGGATACTCTCGTATCGGCGCCGGACGCGGATCTTACGGTAACGGCTCCCACCTCAAGGCTCTCGGAGACGGTCACGTCGTCGATTATCTCGCCGACGGTCACGCCGGGCTTGAATCCGGTGGCTATGCGTTCTCCGGTGCCGGAAACGGTGCTGAGCCTGACGGACGACGAGGTCGCGATCACCGTGCAGGAGCAGGTGAGCGTGCCGTCTTCGTTTGAAGCCGTGATCTCGGCCCTGCCGCTCTTTTTGGCGGTGAGGACGCCGTGCTCGTTTACCGCCGCCACGTCCTCGTTCGAGCTTGTGAACGTGAGCGCCGGAGCCTCGCCTTCGCTTTCGTCTTCAAATATCGCCATGACGGTGAGCGAAACGGTGTCGCCCACGGGGACCCTGACGGTCTGCTCGGAGAATCTGATCTCCTTTATCACGGCAACCGGCTGCGTTTCGGTCTCGGTCTCGGTTTCCGTTTCGGTCTCGGTCTCTGTTTCGGTTTCAGTCTCTGTTTCGGTTTCCGTTTCTGTCTCCGTTTCTGTTTCTGTTTCTGTTTCGGTCTCTGTTTCCGTCTCGGTTTCGGTCTCAACGGGCTCCCCGGGAGTCTCGCCCTCTTCAGCCATGACTCTTAAACCGGGTACGATCACCGCCGCGAAAAGCGTTACGATGAGAGACAGAGAGATAAGTGTAATAAGTATGCGGAAGATCCCGATCGGTTTTGCGTTATTCATTATCCTTATCCTCCTCGTCGATCCTGAGGTCGTCATCGTCCTCTTCTTCTATGTTTATTATGTCGTCCTCGTACGAAAGATCTCCGTCGTCGTCGCCCTCGTCCTCGAAGTCGCCGTCGTCATAGTACTCGTCGTCTTCGTCGATCTCTTTCTTGCGTTTGAAATAGATGAACAGGAAGTAGCCCACGCCGCCTATGACGGTATTAATTCTTAGGTGTGAATCTGGGAGCTCCGAACAACGTGATTACGAAATTGTTGCTCTGAAGCTTCTCGTAGTTGATGACGGCGCTCTTCTGCAGAGACGTCATGCTGTTGTATTTTTCTATGAGATCCTTTATCTGATCCCTGCTGTCGAGGGTTATCGTGTTAAGATCCAGCGCGTCTATCGCCGTGATCAGCTCGTCTACCGCCTCACGCGGGTAGAAGGTCACGCGGAAGGTCTGTGACACGGTGGAATACGTTACGGTAACGTTCTGCTCGCCGACGTAGGTGTTGTCGTAACCGGAGAGCATGTTTTTCGTTATCGGTACCTCTTCCTCGGTCAGGTCGTCGTACTTGATGAGAAGCACGCCGCCGGTGGTGTCTATCTCGTCGCCTATGAGATAATCGGTCTTGCCGATCGGAGAGGCTATGTCAAACGAGATGACGTTCTTCGAGCTGACCTTGATTATAACGGACGTGGTCCTTTCCTTGTATCTGATAAGTAATCTCTGTTCGCCTATCGCGGAAGGATCGAAGCCCGTTATCTCGATATCCTTGTCGTCCATCGCAAGCTCGCTGTACGTGCCGTCGCTGTACGTTACGAGCAGCACCCAGGCGGAGTAGTCCGGCGTGACGCCGAGCGGGTACTCCGTCTTGTACGTACCCTGCTTCACGGATACGGACGAAATGGATTTGCTTATCGTGAACGTCTCCGTTATGCGTTCGCCTCCGACGGTGACGGTCACGCTGTAGGTGCCGTTCTTGTCCGCGGTGTAGGGGCTCGTTACGGAGACTGCGCCTCTGCCCTCGTATACGAGGCTGGCGCTTGAAACGTCGAAAGTGACGACGACGTTTTCCTTATATGTTCCGTTGTTTTTGTCAGAGCCGTTGAGAAGGATGCCGGGTCTTGCGCCCCAGGCGGTGACTGTCGCCGTCACGGGAGGCTTGCACTCGATGAGCTTGTACGTCGATTCGGTCTTGCCGTTGTAGAGTGTGCATTCCTCAACGACGAAACCCGCCGTCGTCTTCTCGTTGACCGTGCTCTTTACCTTGAGTTGGAAGCTGTATATCTCCTTCGCCGTAGTCGGCAGGGTGAGCTTTCTCGTGTTCGAATAGACGTATGCGAAGCTTACCTTGTCGATCCCGTCGTACGCGACGCTCGTAAGGTCGTCGTTGTTTATTTTGAGCAGAGACTTTTCAGATCCCGGCACGTAATCGAAGCACTCTGTGTCGAAGCTGACGGACAGATGCATCGCCGAGATCCTGGGCGACATCGTTCTGTAGTTGTCGAGCTGAACGGTGACCGTTATCGTCTCGTCCTTCGTCGGGTTCGCGTTCGATACGTTTACGCTGATCTGCGCCATGTCCTGATCGGTCACGGCGAAGGTAACTGCCGAAAGACAAGACAAAGACAACAGTACCGTTATTATCAGTGCGATCATCTTAAGTCCCGATTTTTTGATCATTTTTCATAATACCTTTCTGTCAATAGGGTTCACTGTAATTATAGCGGTAAAATATGAAACTGCAATATTCTTTTTTTAAATTTATTTACGAGATGCCCTTGAAAAAAAGGGGAATATGTGCTATACTGTGGAAAAAAGAAAAAAATGTTTTAATTTTATGAAAGGTCCGGGTGAAAACCATGGCAGATAACGGAGTACTTTTCCGCACGGCGGTCGGCGGCTTCAACAAAGCGGACGTCACGGCTTTTCTCGACAAGCAGAACGCGGATTTCAGGCAGCTTCAGGAAAAACAGAAGGCGGCGATCGAAGAAAAGGACGCGCGGATAGCGGAGCTTGAGAAACGGTGCAGAGAGCTTGAGGAAAGCGTAAACGGTCATGACGGGACCGTCAGCGAGCTGAACGGACAGATCGCAGAGCTGAAAAACCGGCTTGAAGATGCGGAGCGAAGGCTAAAGGAAAAAGACGGAGAAATAGAAAAGCTCAGACAGAACGGCGACGGCGGAGAAGACGAAAAGGAGCGCAAGGCGGAACTTTACGACGATATGTCGTCCCAGCTCGGAGATATCCTGATCACAGCCAATAAAAACGCGGAGACCATAATCAGCCAGGCAAACGAAAAAGCGGCTCTGATAGGTCAGAGAGCCGCGGAGTCGGCGCGCGAGCTGAAAACCGCGTTTTCCGAGAAGATGACTGAGATCTCGGCGCGCGTCAGAACAAACGCGAAAACCGCGACCGACGATTTCAGAAGCGAGGTCAGATCAGAGCTTGAAACGGTAAAAGACCTTATCGCCGACGCCGTGAGAAGCCTTGACGAAAAAGCGGAAAAGCTTGAAAAACGTCTGAACGAGCAGACGTCCGAAACCGAAAACGAGATCAACTCCGAGGCGGAAACGCTGAAAAACACAAAATGAACCGGAAATGAAAATGCGGTCAGGCGCTTTGCGCGCCAGCCGCATTTTTTTACAGTCCTTTTTCTTTCAGCGAGGATACGAGACGGACGTAATATTCGCGGACGTCGAAATCCGGAATGTTCTCACGCGTCATATCCGTCATATCCATGTGCGAGATCCCGCGGGAATGCTTCGGGGTTATATATTCGTAGTTTTCGCCGAAACGGAACGAATCGAATGAAACGAGCCCGTCGTTTTTTCCGCTGAACCTGCGGACGAGGTGATACGTGAGACTGACGGGAAAGGTGCCGGCGAGCGCCCCCTTCTGCTCGGAGCCTATGCTCAGGACAAGGATCCCGTCGGGGACGGGGTGCGCGCGGTCGAACACGGAGCAGGAAGACGCCGTAAGATCCCTGACCGCCGCCATGAAATCCGGGTCTTTGTCACCGAGTTTTCGCGCGGCTTTGTTGTAAGTACGCTCTATCCTGAGCTTTACCTTTTCGGGTATCTTTTCAAGCAGAACGTCGGCGAAGGCGCAGCCTCTGTGAGGTGTGCTCACCGTCGTGAGCGAGGCGACGTACGGCGCGGCGCCGTTGTCTATCGCGTATCTCATATCGAGTCCGCCCTTGGAATGGGCTATCACGTTCACCTTGCCGCAGCCGGTGTCCCGGACTATCTGTTTTATCCTTTCCGTAAGCTCCGCGGCGCTGTCGGCTACGGCGCGCGCGGACGAGTGGTCGCCCGTGTACACCTGCGCTCCGTTCGCGGTCAGCGCGTCCGGGATCCTGCCCCAGTAGGACAGATACTTGAAATCACGGAAGAATACTCCGTGTACGAGGAGCACGGGGTATCTCGTCGCGCATACGCGGAGCCCGGCGCGGGAACGGTCGAGAATGTACCTTTCCGTTTCGGCGCGCACCTCCCCGGACGAGCGGCGGATGATTATATAGAGCATTATGATATTCAGAGGCGGGATCAGAAAGAAGACGATCCCGAGAACTCTGTACTTTACGCCGAGCTGCACGGAGGTCAGATACACCGAGACGGCTCCGTTCCAGAACAGCATCGCCGAAAGCGAAACAAACACGGCGCAGCTCACGATGAACGTGACGTATCCGTCCGGCAGGAGCCTGAAGCCGAGCCAGACGTGGAAGCCCGCCGACAGAGCCGCGCTTACGAAGAACGCGGTCAGAGCCGAAACGCCGTGGCGGCAGATCTTGAGGCTCACCGTCGGTATCCCGCCGTACGTTCCGACGCCTGACGCGACGTTCACGAGCATCGCGAGCAGGACGGGCGGGATTATAAGGTAGTAGTTTTCATCCATGAAGTACACGGAACAGCACAGCGCCGTGTACAAAAGTCCCCATAAAACGTCCGTCAGCGCGGGGATGGCCGTCAGCACGGCGGGCTTCTTTTCACGGCTCATACGGACGCACCCCGCGGATGAGAGTCCGGGAGCCGGTATCTGCAACGCTTTGATGTGTGTTTTTCCATGCTGTTCCTCCTCTGCGCCTTTTTTCTTATTTTACAGTCGCCCGGCGGCGTAATCAATCCGTAATTGTTAATTTTCATTTTATGCCCCGTCCCACTTGACAATAAAGCGGCGGTTTGGTAAAATACGATACGGTAACGGAGGGATGATATGATAAAACTTGCTGTATTCGATCTTGACGGCACCCTGCTCGACACGGTGCCCGATCTTACGTCGGCGATGAACGACGCGATGAGGCGTATGGGCGCCGCGCCGATAACGGTGGCTCAAGCTCGCGAATATATAGGAAACGGAATAAAAAAGTTCGCCAACCGCGCGCTTTGCGGCAGATACGACTGCCCGGATATGCCGGAGGAGTCGGAGCGCGCGGTAAAGTATTTCAAGGAGTATTACGCCGCCCATCTGACCGACAGCACGCGTCCGTACGACGGGATATATGAAATGCTTTCCGCTCTGCGCGGACGCGGCGTCAGGCTTGCCGTCATGTCGAACAAATACGACTCGGCGACGAAATACATAATCAACAGCTTTTTCCCGGGCGTTTTCGACCCGGTATACGGAGAATGCGACGTCTGCAAACGAAAACCGGATCCGTCGGGATATCTCATGATTTGCGGCGTGTGCGGCGTGACGCCGTCGTGCTCCGTTATGATAGGCGATTCGGTGACGGATCTGCAGGTGGCGCTAAACGCGGGCGCGCACCCGATAGCCGTCGAATGGGGATACAGATCGAGACAGACGCTGGAGGCGGCGGGAGCGCGCGTGTTCGCGTCCGATCCGGACGAGCTTTTGCGTCTCATACTTTCGCTGTGAACGCGGCGGACGCGGCGGTATGCCGCAGGAATCTCGAGCGCGTCACAGCCGAGCTGCTTGACGCCGCGGAAAAACGCGCCGCCCATATTGCGGAGCTTGTAAAAGCCTGTTTGCCCGACGGCAGGATGACGGCGGAGGACGCCGCCTCCGCGTACGGCGCCGCGGTCTCCATGCTCGGCTACGGCGAAAGGGACGGCTGCCGGGCGAGGCGGACTCTTGACTGTATCACGTCGTCCGTGTCCGTCGCCGACAGGGCGGCGGTCGCCTCTGCCGTGCGTTCGTATCTTGAAAACGACGGGTTGGATCAGTATCTGAACCCGGTCCGTTCGGCGTGTGAAAGACCGGGCAGGATCTCTTATTTCAAGGGCCCCGGCGCCGACAGGGCTTTCGATATATTCGCCGCCTCGATAAGCGACCCGTCCGTATCGTACGCGCGGGATTTCGCCGCCGCCTGCGAAAACGTGTATTACGGCAGATCGCAGTTCTGCATCCTGCCGGTCTCGAATTCAACGGACGGGCGGCTTGCCGGATTTTACGCGCTTGCGGAAAAATACGAGCTTTTCGGAGTGATGCGATGCGCCGTACCGCACGGGGACGGGCAGAGCAGATACGTGCTTTTCGCCGCCGACGCCTCGTGCGCGAAAAAGACGGGTCTTCTGTCGCTTGAAATGAAAATACCGCACGGGACCGAGCGTCTTACGGGGCTGCTGAACGCCGCTTCATGCCTCGGCGTAAGCTGCGACGGCGTCGACAGTCTGCCTACGGAGTTCGGGACGTCGTATCTGCTGACGTTTTCGGCAGACGGTCAGGCTCTGTGCGATCTGCTTTTTTACGCCGTATGCGAAGGCTGTGATTTTGAGATAACGGGGGTATACGGAATTGAGGATATGTGAATACGCGCCGGGCGAGCTGACGGGCAGGACGTTCGAATGCGCCTGCGGAAAGGTACACGGCTCGACCGTAAGACGCATAACCGTCGGGCGCGGCGCGATAGAGGCGGTGCCGGAAACCGTAAAAGCGCTCGGGGGCAAACGCGTTTTTCTCGTCGCGGACGAAAATACCTTTGAGGCAGCCGGACGGCGTGTGTGCGCCGAACTTTCGTCTCACGGTGTCGAATGCGCGACGCACCTTCTCGGAACGGAGCCGGGCTTTGAAAGACCGGAGCCGACGGAGCGCACGCTCGGAAATCTGATAATGAGCTTCCCGCGCGGATACGACTGTATCGTCGGTGTCGGCGGCGGAGTGGTGAACGATCTGTGCAAGCTCTCGGCGACGCCCGGAAATCTCCCGTACGTTTACGTTCCGAGCTGTCCTTCGATGGACGGGTATACGTCAGATTCCGCGTCCGTCATATACGGCGGCGTGAA
The DNA here is from genome assembly GCA_902762505.1 of uncultured Ruminococcus sp. Classification (GTDB taxonomy): domain Bacteria; phylum Bacillota; class Clostridia; order Oscillospirales; family CAG-272; genus UBA1248. Next base: position 32,033 of record CACWOQ010000030.1, read on the forward strand.
ATCCTCGGTAGCCTGCAAATGCCCGGACGCCGTTCTTGCTGATACGGAGATCATATCGAAGGCGCCGGCGAAGCTCCTGCTCGCCGGTATCGGCGATATGGTCGCAAAATACGTCTCGATCTGCGAATGGCGGATCAGCGCGCTCATAAACGGCGAGTATTACTGCGAAGAGGTCGCCGAGATCATGCGCCGCTGCCGTAAGGCGGCTTTTGACAACGCCGCGGCCGCCGCCGGGGGCGATCCTGACGCCGTCGCCGCCGTGATAAACGGACTTTGCCTTGTCGGCATGGCGATGACTTACGCCGGCTGTTCGCGCCCGGCGTCCGGAGTCGAGCATTACTACTCACATCTGTGGGATATGAGATGCCTTGAAGAGCACAGGCAGTGCGAGCTTCACGGTATCCAGGTCGGGGTCGGCACGCTTCTGAGTCTGAAAAAATACGAAAATCTGAAAAGAATAAAACCGGACAGGGAAAAAGCCCTCCGGGCGATACGTTCGTTCGACCTTGAAAAATGGGAATCCGGCGTAAGAGAATATTTCGGTGCCTCCGCGGACAGGATAACAGAGATCGAGAACAGAGAGGGGAAATACGATCCGGATAAATGCGCAAAAAGACTTGACGTGATACTCGACCGGTGGGACGGTATTATGCGGATAATCGACGAAGAGCTGATCCCGTCGGAGAAGCTTGAGGAGCTTTTCGTGAAAATTGGACATCCGACCGAGCCGGAGCAGTTCGGAGAAAGCGAAAAAAGCGCGGAAGAGGCGTTCCGGCACACGTGCGATATAAGAGACAAATACATACTGACAAGGCTTTTGCACGATATCGGCGTCTCACCGGATGAAATATAGGAGAGGATCATGACTGTACACTGCATCGGAAACGGCAGGGTCTGCGTATACGGCAGAGGAGCAGAGGTGTTTCAGGCGTTCGGACCGGAATATTCTTCGCCGCAGGCGTTTTGCATAAAGCCGGACGCCGCCTTCACGGAGACGCGGAAGCTGTCGCGCGTCGCGTACAAGCACGTCTTTCGGGAATGCGTGATGCTCGACTTTATACCGGAGGGAGCGGATCTGTTTATACGCGGGATACGCGGGAAATGTACGTTTTCGGTATGCTTTGAAAACGGACACGTGAGCCCGACGCCGTATGAAAACACGGTGATCTCGGTCACGAAGCCCGGCGCGCCGACGTACGTTTACGAGTTTGAGGACGGGCGCCCGAACGCATACACGTCCGGCAAATTCAGATATACCGCGCTCAGATATTCGGGCGAGATCGAAGCCCGGACCGTTTCCCCGTATGAGATCAGCTTCACCGTGAACGGCACAGCCGCGCTCGTGTTTGCGTTCTCACACACGCCGCGCGGAGTTTTCGACCGGCTTGACTCGGCGGATACGTATCTGACGGCGATGCAGGATGAAAACGATCCCCGGCTTTATCCGGAAAGAGATATGAATATCGGGGCGGATCATCCGTATTATAAAGTGATCCGCGACGGATACGACGTGATAGCCGCGCAGCAGTCGGAGCGCGGATCGGTGCTCGCCGGATATAATTATCATCTGAGCTACGTACGCGACAATTACGGCGTGTTCAGATTTTTCCTCGCCTGCGGCGCGTATGAGCGCGCGAGGGCGATGCTTGGATACTATATCAAAGTCTTCCGTGAAAACGGCAGGATACAGAACGCCCAGGGAATGACGGAATACGCGTTCCACGTTCACGAAAACGACGCCGTTGAAATAACGGGATATCTCGTGCTTATGTTCACGTCGTATTATAAAGCGACCGGGGATGAAAATACGCTCCTCGAAGGTATGCCGCTCATCGTATATTGCCTTGAAGCGCAGCATGACAGCATGATAAACGGAATGCTTACGTTCAACGGCGACGAAACGTATATCGCCGGCGGATTTCTGCCGCGCAGCGCGATAAACGACGGCTCGGCGGAAGCGACGGCTCTGTATCACAAGGCGATAACGGAGGCGACGAAGACGGCGAAAGAGCGCATTCCGGCGGATCTGTTAAAGAAGATGCAAGCGGACAGGAAAGAAATCGAGCGATGCTTTGAAAAACGCTTTTTCGGCGGTGACGGTACGTTTTACTGCAACTGTCCGGAGAGCGGATACGCGCCCGCGGTACGCCCGGGCGGACCGCTGCTCTGCGGACACGGGCTCGGTATGGGATTCAGAAACAAAAACGGCGACTACGTCTGCCCGGACTGCCTGAATAAGGATCTGCCGCCGCTGTTCCCGGGACTTTACGGCAGGCGCTTCACTACCGAGGCGGCGCTGCTTTGCCCGGCGTTCTCCGGCGTTACGCTGATACCGCGCGCGATTCTGAAAAAGACGGGCGACGGTGTGCTCGCGTCACTTCCGACAAGGGAAAGATCGGTCGGATACGAGTACGGAATGGCGATATGCGCGTCGGGATACGACAGGGACGGCGTCGAAAGAATGATGGCGCTGCGCGACGAATTCGGCGCGTGGAGCGAATACTACGACCGCGGCAATCAGTCCGGAACGCTCTGCCGTCCGTGGGAAACTGCGGTCAATCTCACGGCGGTGATCGAAAACCCGGAGCAATAAAAAACGGAAAGGTTATGCCTTTCCGTGTCATCCTGAGCGAAGCGAAGGATCTCCTTCGATTATTACCGCACCTCGCCGCATGCCGCCGCGCGAACCGCATAACCTTCCCCTATTGGGGAAGGGGGACAGTGCTCTGCACGATGGATGAGGCGATCTACCTTGTTCCGGTGCTGCCCCCCATAAAGGCGAAAACAGCCGTTTAAGTTATCAGTTATCAGTTATGAGTTATGAGCGCTCCGCGCGTTTTTCCGTGCCCCCCTCAACTCTCTCGGAGTTGTGGGAGGGGAAGAGGGGGTTTGGGGGTTTTGAGGGGTGGGACCCCCAAGAGCGTGAAAGCCGCAGAGCACGTACGGTCGGAGCCGCCGCGTCCGGTCATCCTTAGCGAAGGATCTTCTTCGATTCTCGCCGCACCGCGATCAGACCCGCCGGCGATCCCCGTTACAGAGCGTCCGCTATATCGTATATGAGTCTTTCCGTATCATCCCATCCAAGGCACGGGTCCGTGATCGATCTTCCGTAGACCCCGCCTCCCACGGGCTGGCATCCTTCCTCTATATAGCTTTCTATCATCAGTCCTTTGACGATGCTTTTCACTTCTTTGGAATAACGGCAGGACTGAAGCACTTCCTTTGCGATCCTTACCTGCTCCTTATGATTCTTGTTTGAATTGCTGTGATTCGTATCTACCATTACGGCGGGGTTCCGCAGTCCCTTTTCCATATAAAGCTCATACAGGCCGATAAGGTCCTCGTAATGGTAATTCGGCAGGGACTGTCCGTGCTTGTTCACGTATCCGCGGAGTATCGCGTGGGCGTATTTGTTTCCCGTGCTTTCGACCTCCCAGCCGCGGTAAATGAACGCGTGCGGATGCTGCGCCGCCGTGATCGAATTCATCATCACCGAGATATCGCCGCCCGTCGGGTTTTTCATCCCCACCGGGATATCGAGCCCGCTTGCGGTCAGTCTGTGCTGCTGGTCCTCGACGCTTCTCGCGCCGACGGCGACGTAGCTCAACAGATCGGACAGATATCTGTGGTTCTCCGTATAAAGCATCTCGTCGGCTGTGGAAAGTCCTGTCTGTTCAAGGACCTTCATATGCACCTCGCGTATCGAGATGATGCCCTTCAAAAGATCCGAGCTCTTCGTCGGGTCCGGCTGATGGAGCATTCCCTTGTATCCGTCTCCTATCGTACGCGGCTTGTTCGTGTAGATCCTCGGGATTATTATGATCTTGTCTTCGACCTTATCCTGTACCTTTCTGAGTCTTGAAACGTAATCGAGCACAGGCTCCTCCGCGTCAGCCGAGCACGGTCCGATAACGAGCAGGAATTTATCGCTTTCGCCGGAGAAAACGGCTTTTATCCCCTCGTCCCTCTCTCTCTTTATTTCCGCAAGCTCCTCCGTTAACGGATACATCCCTTTTATCTCTTGCGGGATCGGAAGTTTGCGCTTGAACATCATATTCATACCGTCAGTTCTCCTGCATATTCGTTTTATCGAACGCCGCTCTGCGCTCCGTCGACATTCTCATCATTTCCTTCAGCTTTTCAACGTTTTCGTCGGCTATGTACGTTCTCATCCTGTACAGCTCGCCCGAGAACTCGTCGATCATCGAGATAAGCGATTTCTTGTTGAGCAAAAACAGCTCCGACCACATGTCCTCGTTAATCCGCGCGATCCTCGTAAGATCGCGGAAAGAGTCTCCCGTGTATTCCTTAAGCTTCGGCACGTCGCTGCACGTCATCAGCGACACGGCTATGCAGTGCGTCAGCTGAGACAGATACGCGATCATATCGTCGTGCGCCTCCGGGCTCAGCTCCGCAACGTGCGCAAATCCGAGCGTATGCCCGAGATCCTTGCACATCCTTATCGCGTCGGGCGTGTTTTTATCCGTCGGCGTGACTATATAGTTCGCCTCTCTGAATATCGAATCGTCGCTGTTCTGCACACCGTAGACCTCGCGTCCCGCCATGGGGTGCGCGGCGATGAATTCGACGTCGTCCGGCAGCATATCCTGTATTTTGTATACTATACACTGCTTGACGCCCGTAACGTCCGTGATCACAGCCCCCGGCTTGATGTGCTTTCCGTATTCTTCGATCCACTCGACGAAAACGTGCGGATAAAGCGCGAAAACGATCAGATCCGCCCAGCCGATCACGTCGGGATCGGGTTCAGTCGTCCCCCCTGCTATCATTCCCTCGCCGATCGCGTAATCGATCGACGACTGCGAGCGCGTTACGGCTTTTACGGTAAAGCCCTTTTTCGTAAGCGCCCTGGCGTAAGATCCGCCGAGCAGTCCGAGCCCGACTATCAGTATTCTCGTATCCTTATCAAATTTCATATCCGACTCCTATCCCGAGGCGTTCAAGATCGCCGAAAAATCCGGGATAACTTTTATTCACCGCTTCGGCTCCGTCGATCTCGCCGCCCGTGAGCGTCAGAAGGACGGACAGCGCCATAACGACGCGGTGATCGTTATGACCGTACAGCGCCGTATCCGGGCGCCGTATCCCGCTTTTTATCTCTATTTCATCATCAAAGACCGTGACCTCCGCGCCGAATTTACGCAGCTCGGCAGCCATCGCCTCGCCTCTGTCGCTTTCCTTCGCACGGAGTCTCGAGGTCCCCTTGAGCCTCGCGCCGTGAAGCGCGGCAGCGGCAGCCATGAGGACGGGACCGTTATCCGGGCAATCCGTGATATCTATCCCGGCGTATCCTTCGCGCAGGCTCGCAAGCTGCTTGACGCAGACGCGGTCGCCCTGAACGCTGTCCGGATCGAGTCCGGTCACCGTAACGTCGCCGAAAAGTCCGAGCGCAAAAAGGAAAGCCGCGTTTGACCAGTCCCCCTCGACGACCGCGTCTGTACCGCGGTAAGGACCGCCGTCGATCCGGATCGTGCATTCATCTTCCCATTCCGTTTTCACGCCGTATCTTTCCATCACCGTGCGGGTTATCTCTATATACGGCCGCGAAACGACGGGTAAAGACAGTCTTATCCTCTGCACGCGCCCGGAAAGCGGGGCTGCGAGCATCAGCCCCGTAACGAACTGACTTGAAACCGAGCCGTCGATCAGCATATCGATATCCGTAAGCCTGCCGCCGACTCTGAGCGAGTCTTTGTTTTTTTCGAATATCAGCCCTTTTTCGCGGCAGATATCCCGGTAAACGCCGAGCGGCCGCTCCATAAGCCGCTCCGAGCCGCGGAAAACGCGTTCCTCTCCGAGAAACAGACAGACCGGAATGAAAAATCTGAGCGTACTTCCGCTTTCGCGGCAGTAAAGATCTCCGCCGGAGCCTCCCGACGGGGTGACGTACGCCGTATCGCCCGAAAGACGGACGTCGGCGCAGAGTGCGCGGCAGCAGTCGATGCTCGCAAGCACGTCCTCGCTTTCATATACTCCGCGTATCGTCCCGGGACTTTCCGCAAGCGATGAGCAGATAAGCATCCGGTGAGCATAGCTTTTGGCAGGAGGGGCTTTTACCGTGCCGCAGGCGCGGCTTTTTTCTATATATACCTTCATGACAGAAAATGGTCCACCGCGCGCAGATAACCGTCAAAGCCGAGCCCTTTTACCGTCTTTTCGGCGTACAGCCCGACGTAACTGATCCGGCGGAACGGCTCGCGCTCGGAGATGTCGGAGATATGCACCTCGACGGTGCGGATACCGACAGCCTTCAGCGCGTCAAGTATCGCAATGCTCGTGTGGGTATACGCGGCGGGGTTTATGACAATGCCGTCGTATACGCCGTATGCGCGCTGTATCACGTCGACGATATCGCCCTCGTGATTTGACTGAAAAAAGTCGACGGCGACGCCTTTGCCGTCACAGTAAGATCTGATCATCGCTTCGAGATCGGAAAGAGTCCGCTTTCCGTAGATCTCCGGCTCTCTGACTCCCAGCATATTGAGGTTGGGACCGTTGATAACAAGCAGCTTCATAAGCGCTCCTTTAATATAATTACATTATTACAGCCCCCGCGCAGACAGTCCGCGGGGCATAAACAGCCGAGCCGCCGCGCGAACCGCGTTCCGGTGCTGCCCCCCCAACAGCCCGGAACGCGATGATCCGGCTGAGCCGGATCATAAAGGCGAAAACAGCCGTTTAAGTTATCAGTTATCAGTTATGAGTTATGAGCGCTCCGCGCGTTTTTCCACGCCCCATCAATTCACGAAATTGGTGGAGGGGAAGAGGGGGGTGACGAGCCTTGCGCCGCCGGGGGCGGATACAGCAAGGCGAGGAAGGCGCCGCGGTCGAATAAGTCGAGCACTGGCGCGGCAGCGCCGCGAAGACTTCTTCGGGTACCGCAAGCGGGGATTCAATCAGGTTCCTCGAAACTTCGCCCGGAGACTCGCGCCCCCTCAACTCTCTCGGAGTTGTGGGAGGGGTAAGGGGGTTTGGGGGTTTTGAGGGGTGGGACCCCCAAGAGCGTAAAAGCCGCGGAGCACGTACGGTCGGAGCCGCCGCGTCTCGTCATCCCGAGCGAAGCGAAGGGTCTCATCGTATCCCTGTCGCACACCGCCCGCCGCGGGGCTCTTTGGCTGCTCAGCGTCCTGATCTTGACACGATATTTAATATTTCCGCCGCGCATTCAGGCGCCGATCCGTTGTTTTCCACAATATAATCCGCCGTGTCCTCATAAATCTTTTTCCGCTCGGCGTATCTTTTTTCAAGCGCCGCTCTGTCCGACGACAGCGGGCGCGTGACGTCCGGGACTATTTTATCGATATCCCGCTTTATATAGATTATCCGCCCGTTTCGGGCAAGCGCTTTTACGTTTTGCTCTCTCAGCACCGCGCCTCCGCCCGTCGCTATAACGGCGCCGCGTGCTTTTGACGCGAGCTCCTCTATGACCGCTTCTTCAACGTCCCGGAAAGCCGGCTCGCCGTGCGCCCGTATATAATCGGGTACCGGTCCGACCCTCTCCGCCGCCAGCGAATCCGTATCGTAAAACGCGCGTCCGAGCTTTTCCGCGATCATTTTTCCGACCGTGGTCTTTCCGCTCCCGGGCATTCCCGTCAGTACGATGTTTTCCGTCCGCGACAGAAGCGTTTTGTAAACGGCTTCGGTCTCCGCGTCGGATACCGGCTCGCCGGTGAACAGCTCCGCCGCTCTCATCGCCTGGCTGACGAGCATATACAGCCCGCCTGCCGCCGGTATTCCCCTCTCCTGTGCGTCAAGCATCAGCGAGGTGCGAAGGGGGTTATATATCACGTCGAACACGCCCGACACGCCGTCAAGCGCGCTCGGCGGAACGGGCGATCTGCCCGTTTGCGGGTACATCCCGACCGGCGTCGCGTTTACGATAAAGTCGGGTCCGTACGCTTCAAGCTCACCGTAACCTATGCTTTTGCCGTCCGGCGTCCTGCTGACGCACGCGACGCCGGCGCCGAGCTCGCGGCAAACGCAGCTGACTGTTTTTGACGTGCCTCCCGTACCGAGCACCGCGACTTTTCTGCCCGCCATTGAGAATCCGGCGCGGCGCAGCGTGTCTTTGACGCCCGTGCAGTCCGTATTATACCCGTACAGTTTTCCGTCGCGGTTGACTACCGTGTTCACCGCTCCGATCCGCCTCGCGTTGTCGTCGATATGATACAGATACGGGATGACCTTTTCCTTGTACGGTATCGTCACGTTGATCCCGTCGAAATCCGCCGCCGTCATAAAAGCGCGCATCTCTTCCTCGCTCATGGGGCAGAGCTCGTATTCGTATCTGCCGAGCATTTCGTGTATTATCTTTGAATAGCTGTGGGGGAGCTTTTCCCCTATCAGACCGTATTTCATTTTTCCTCCGGGCACAGATAATCGTCGCCATATCTGACCGTGAGCAGGTCCGCGACGACGAGCGCCGTCAGCGCGTCGACGACAGCCCGCGCCCTGTGTATTATCATCGGGTCGTGTCTGCCGCGTATCGTATGAGTTATGTTCTCGCCCTTTATGAAATCCACTGTTTTCTGAGGCTTGTAGATCGACGGCGTCGGCTTTACGACCGTGTTGAACACGATGGGTGCGCCGTTCGTTATACCGCCGTTCACGCCGCCGTTGCTGTTTTTGTCAAAAACTACCTCGCCGTTCTCGTATCTCAGCTCGTCGTTTCCCTCCGAGCCGAAAACTCCGGCAAATCCCGCACCGAGCCCGAACGTGACGCCCTTGACTCCCGGTACGGCGAATATCGCGCGGCTGATCTCTCCCTCTACCGTCCCGAAGAACGGCTCTCCGACGCCGGCGGGCACGCCGACGCACGCCGTTTGAAGGATCCCGCCTATGCTGTCGCCGAGTTCCGCGCACCGCTCCGCCGCCGATCTCATCTGAGCCTCGGCTTCGTCCATCAGCGTCGGGAACGGCTTGTTATACAACAGCTCTATATCCTGCCGGTAGTCGCCGAAGCCCCGGTCCCTTATACTGCAAAGCTGAGATATATGCGTGCCGACGACGATCCCTTTATTTTTCAGCGCCCCTCTTATCACGGCGCAGGCGGCGACGATGCCCGCCGTCACTCTTCCGGAGAAATGGCCTCCCCCGCGGTAATCCTCGTATCCGTGATATTTCATATACGCGGAATAATCGGCGTGTCCGGGGCGCGCGGGGCCGTAATCGTAATCGCGGCTCTGCACGTTTTCGTTCTTGATCACTATGCAAAGCGGAGTTCCCGTCGTTTTGTCGTTGAAAACGCCGGATATTATGCTGAACTCATCCGGCTCGCGGCGCTTCGTCGATATTTTTCCCGACGGGCGGCGCATATCGAGCGCGTGTCCGATATCGGCTTCGTTTACGGGTATACCGGGGGCAAGCCCGTCTATCACGGCGCAGATCGCCGGTCCGTGGCTTTCGCCGGAAAGCGTGAGCGTGATTGCGGATCCGATAGTATTCTTCATAGAATCTCCTCCATTTTTGCCGTCAGCTCTTTCAATTCCGTTTTTCTTATCTCATAACTGCCGGGCGCGTCCGAATATACGGCGAGGACGCTTTCTCCGTCGCCTTTTTTATCGTGATACATCGCGGACGCGGCTGCCGCCTTGTCAAACTCATACGACGCGGGCAAGCCGAGCTTTTCATATATCGCGACAAGCCTTTCCCTCAGCTCGGGCGAGCACATCGGCAGCATTCCGAGTGCAACGCATTCGCCGTGATAAAGCTTTGGCGAACACGCCGCTTCTATCCCGTGACCTATTGTGTGTCCGAAATTGAGCACGCGCCGCAGTCCCGTCTCATACTCGTCCGCCTCGACGACCTTTATCTTCACGGCGAGGCTGCGCTCCGTCACCTCCGTCAGCTTTTCGTAAACGTTATCCTCCTCGAAGATACGGAAAAGCCCGGGATCCGACGTGACCGCCGTTTTCAGCGCCTCGCAAAGTCCGTTGTTTATCTGTCTTTTCGGCAGAGTGCGCAGCGTTTCGGGGTCTATCAGCACGGCTTTCGGCTGTTTGAAAGCGCCTATCACGTTTTTGACGCCGCACAGATCGACTGCCGTCTTTCCGCCGACGGACGAATCCACCTGTGACAGAAGCGTCGTCGGCACGTTGTAAAAATCTATCCCTCTCATGTAAACCGCCGCGGCAAAGCCTGCTATGTCGCCGCACACGCCGCCGCCGACGGCGACGACGCAGTCTCCCCTGCCGAAGCCGGCGCGCGTCATATACGATAATATATGGGTAAGCTCGTTTACGTTTTTCGACGCCTCGCCCTGTTCGAGCACGTACGTGAAAGCCCTGCCGCACGCGGCGGCGAGCTTTGAGGCATAGCTCGCGGGGACGCCCGTATCCGTCACTATCATGACGCGTCTGTTCAGATCAAAATAACCGCCGGCGCGCCCGATACATCCGTTTTCGATATAAACGTCGTATCCGCGCTCTTTAAGTCCGACCCTCATCTTCATACCGAGCATTTTCCCCCTTTGTACGAGCCGATCAGCCGGAGCATGCCGCAGACGTGCGTCAGCTCCTTCATCATCGCCGTGCCGTTTCCGCTCATGACGTCGCCCTCGCCCTCTATATAGAAATAATACTGCCACGGCAGGTTTTTCACCGGGCGGCTGTGGAGCGCGCTCATATTGTATCCGTATTTACCTATGATATTTATCGCCTCCGCAAGAGCGCCGGCGCGGTTTGAAACCGTGAACACGAGGAAAAATCTGTCTCCCGTGTGCTCCGCGTCGTTTTTATTCCTCGAAAGCACGGCGAAGCGCGTTGTATTGTCGCGCCCGGTGTTTATGCTCCGGCTTATCACGGAAAGCCCGTAAAGCTCCGCCGCCTCCACGGTCCCTATCGCCGCAAGCGACGGGTCGGCTTTCTCCGATACGTATTTCGCGGCAGCCGCCGTGTTCGAATACTCCTCCGTTTCATAGCCGCGCGCTCTGATATATTCGGCGCACTGCGACAGCGCCTGCGGATGAGAGACCACCTTTTTTACCGTCTCCTCGGTCGCTCCGGGGACGCCTATAAGATTCTGCCTGACCGTGAGCTCGTACGTGTCGTTTATATAAAGAGGTCCGTTGAATATCAGATCTATGACGGCGCCGACCTCTCCGGCATAGCTGTTTTCTATCGGCAGCACCGCCGTCTCGCAGTCGCCCGAGACGACCGCGCCGTAAGCCGCCTCAAAATCGCGGCAGGGCAGGAATCTTCCTTTCGGGAAAAGCTTTTTCGCGGCGATCGAGGCAAACGCCCCCTCGACTCCGCTGTACGCGACGCGCACGCCGGATATGATGCTGTTCTGATAATCCCGGCTCACCTTCATCGTATGTGTGATGAAATCCGCGTAATAACCGCGAAGATCCGGATCACGTATAAGCCCGAGATTGCGCTCGACCACCTTCGCCTCGCGCTCCGCGTCGTACACGGGCAGGCCTCTTTCCTTTTTATACGCCGCGACATCCCGGGCGGCATTCATCCTCCGCTCGAAAAGCGCCGCCATTTCGGCGTCCGTTTCGTTTATTTCAGCTCTCAGCCTGTCAAGCTCGTTCATATCTCCTCCGATAACGCAAAAGCAGAAAACAGCCTTTTACCGTTTTCTGCGATGCTTTTATATTGGAATACCGCAGAAAACGCCGTGGCATCCTGCGGTGCGCGACAGTTTCATGCGCGGGCAGAGTGCCTGACGGCCGCGTAATAATAATAAAATCGATACGTGTATTTCATCGACGCCGTCCTGCCTTTCCCGTTTTTTACAGTATAATATAATAAATGCAAAATGTCAAGACAAATATTGCAAAAATTGGAGTTTTCTCACGACAAAAGGATCCTGTCGTTGTCGAGCTCTTCGCCCGAGACCTCGCGGAATCTGCGGAGCAGTCCGTCGACCGTGAGCCCCTCTCGTTCCTCTCCCTTTGCGTCAAGTATTATTCTGCCGTCGTTCATCATAACGGTGCGGTTGCCGAGCGCAAGCGCCTGCGACATATTATGCGTGACCATAAGGCAGGTGAGTCTCTGCTCCTTTACCGTCCGTTCCGTCACGGCGAGTATCTTTTCGGCGGCGGAGGGATCGAGCGCCGCCGTATGCTCGTCGAGCAGCAGCAGCTTCGGTGGATTCACCGTCGCCATAAGGAGCGTCAGCGCCTGACGCTGTCCGCCGGACAGAAGTCCGACCGGCGTGTTCATCCTGTCCTCGAGCCCGAGCCCGAGAGAGGCGACGCGCCCGCGCAGATTTTCCCTCTCGCGTCTGCCGCAGACCGACAGCCATCTTCCGCCGCCGGCGGCGAGCGTCAGATTCTCCTCCACCGTCATGGACGGCGCAGTGCCGGTCTTCGGATCCTGGAACAGTCTTCCTATCACTCTCGCGCGTTTGAAATCCGGCGTATACGTTATATCCTCTCCGTCAAGGATTATTCTCCCGGAGTCCGGGAAAAAGCCTCCCGATATCGCGTTGAACAGCGTCGATTTTCCGGCGCCGTTCGAGCCTATTATCGTTATGAAATCTCCGTCGGATACGGACAGATCCACGTTGTCCAGCGCCTTTTTCCGGTCCGCGGTGCCGGGGTTGAACGTCTTGCATACCTTTTTCAGTTCAAGCATTTCCGTTCGCCCTCCCCGCTTTTATGCGTTTGAAAAGCTCCGGCGCCTTCTTTTTCAGATACGGCGCGGAGATCGCGGCGGCGACTATGATCGCCGAAACGAGCTTCAGCATATACGCCGGCATCTGAAGGTTCAGCGCTATCGCGTAGACGGCGCGGAACACTATCGCGCCGACGACGGCGAGTACGGCTCTTACCGGTATCGGGCTCTTGCGCAGCACCGTGCCTCCGATCAGAAGCGAGGCGAGCGCGACCGTGACCATTCCCTGCCCCATGTTTATATCCGAAAGCTTCTGATACTGCGCGAGCAGGCAGCCGGACAGCGCCGTGAACGCGTTTGCCGCGCACAATCCGACGGTCGTCGTAAATACGGGGTCGATCGACGAATATCTTACCATATCCGTATTGTCGCCCGTGGCGCGTATCGCAAGCCCCAGCCGCGTTTTCAGAAACAGCGACAGAAACGCGATGACAGCCGCGACGGCGACCGCCGCGACGATGACCTTATACCAGCCGGACAGAAACGTGCCGTCCAGAAGATCCTTCATTTTCGTGAACACCGTCACGGTTTTGTTCATATTGAGCAGCGAGGCTCCGCCCATAACGGCGATATTGACCGAATACAGGCCCGTATTCACGATGATCCCCGCAAGCAGGCTGTTCACGCCCATCCTCGTCTGCAAAAACGACGTGACGAAGCCGGACGCGACGCCCGCCGCCATCGCGGCGAGGATCGAAAGGTACGGATGACCGGAGAGCGCTACGACGGCGCCGACAGCCGCTCCGAGCGTGAAGCATCCGTCCGTCGAAAGATCGCAGACGTTTAACATAGAGTATGACAGAAACAGCGCGAGAACGGTGAGGGAGCTGATAAGTCCCAGATCCGTCACCGAACGTACGACGTTTATTATATCCGATATTCCCATGTTGACCTCTTTTTACTTGTTGCGGCGCCCGATACGGCGCTGTGTATCAGAAGCTTTCCGCCGTCTTTATCGGCTGCACCTTCGTGCAGAACGGCGAGAAAGTCGCGGCGAGTTCATCATAATCAAGTCCGAGCTTTTCGCAGATGTCGGTGTTTACCGTCGCCGTGCCGTTATCGAACGTCATGACCGGCAGCGTCGCCGTATCTTTGCCTTCGATCAGTATCTGACCGACCATCTCCGCCGTCTTTACGCCGAGATTCGCGTAGTCGACGCCGTATCCGAGGAACGCTCCGTTCAGGGCGAAGCTGTCTGCGCCGGCATAGTGGAGTATGCCGTTGTCGGCAAGCTTTTCGTAGATCGAAAGCTCCGCCGTCATGACCGTGTTATCCGACGGGGTGAATATGGCTTTTACTCCGTCGGACACCATTTTATCTATAAGCAGACCGATCTCGGACGTGTTAGTTCCCGTGTATTCCTTGATTTCAACGCCCTTTTGTGTCAGATATTCCTTCGCTTCCTTTATCGCGGTCGTCGACGCGTCCTGTCCTATATCGTACAGAAGCCCGACCTTGTCAAGACCCGGATCCTTTGCGAAGATCAGATCCATTATCGCCTTCGTGTTGAGGAAATCTGACGTTCCGGTCACGTTTCCGCCGGGCTTTTCAAGGGAATCGACGAGTCCCGCGGACAGCGGATCCGACACCGCGGCGAACACGACCGGGGTTTTCGAATCCTCCGTCGCCGCCTGCATCGCTATCGCGACGGGCGTCGCCACGCCGATCATGAGATCGACCTTCTGAGCCTCGAAGTTTGCGATGATCTGCGACATGACGTTTGCGTCCGCGTTGCAGTTCTGCTCCGTCACCTTTATCGTGACGTTGTTTTTCTTTCCGATCTCTTCGAGCGTGGCTTTGATGTTCGCCACTATCTGATTGAGCGAGGCGTCGTCGACGTAGTTGCAGATGCCGACGGTGTATTCCGCCGCCGTTTTTGAAGTGCAGGCTGAAAGTGACGATACCGCGATGACGATGATGAGGAGCAGGCTTATGATCTTTTTCATTTTTGTTTTCTTCCTTTCTTTTATTTCATCCCCGGTAAAAACAAAAAATCCCGGGCATGATTGTCATGCTTGGGACGAATAAATTATCCGCGGTACCACCCAAATTGAGGCTTTCGCCTCCGCTCTTTTTACGTACAGACATACGCAGCGCCGCAGATAACGGGAGCGCACCCCGTCGGAGCATACTTGCAAAAGCGTTCAGCCCCGCCCTCGGAAGTCCATTCGCCGTACCCGCCGCCCCGCGCTCACACCGTCCGCGGTTCGCTGTGCCGGTTGAAGTCCGGTTACTCCTCTTCCTTCATCGGTTTGGTGCGATTATATCACGTCTTTGACGGTTTGTCAAGACTTTTTTTGCAAAATCCCGTGCTTTTTTTATCTTTGCCGCCCGTTTTTGCATTTTTTCGGGGTCACGGCTGCGCAAAAAAAGCGTTTCGGTACACGAAACGCTTTTTTGTTTTTATTTTGCGACGTCAACGTATCTGCTCTCGCGGATGAGGTTGACCTTGATCTGTCCGGGATATTCAAGCTCGGACTCGATCTTCTTGACTATGTCACGCGCAACGAGGACCATCTTTTCGTCGTTGATCTCCTCGGGCTTGACCATTATGCGCAGCTCTCTGCCCGCCTGTATAGCGTACGATTTTTCGACTCCGGGGAAGCTCTTCGCGATGTCCTCGAGCTTCTGAAGACGCTTGATGTAGTTCTCCAGATCCTCGCGGCGCGCGCCGGGTCTCGCCGCCGAGATCGCGTCCGCCGCCTGCACTATGACTGCGACGAGTGTCTTCGGCTCCACGTCTCCGTGGTGAGCCTCTATCGCGTGGATAACGTCCTTGTTTTCCTTGTACTTCTTGGCTATGTCGACGCCTATCTGTACGTGGCTGCCCTCGACCTCCTGAGTGAGCGCCTTGCCTATGTCGTGGAGAAGTCCGGCGCGCTTTGCAAGCGCAACGTCAACTCCGAGCTCGGACGCGATAATACCGGAGATATACGCGACCTCAACCGAGTGGTTGAGTACGTTCTGACCGTAGCTCGTGCGGTATTTGAGTCTGCCGAGCAGCTTGACCAGCTCTGCGTTCAGACCGTGCACGCCGACCTCGAACGTGGCGCGTTCGCCCGCCGCCTTGATCGACGCGTCAACCTCGCGTCTGCATTTTTCAACGGTCTCCTCTATCCTCGTCGGATGTATGCGGCCGTCGGATATCAGTTTTTCAAGAGTCTGGCGCGCTATTTCGCGTCTGACCGGATCAAAGCTCGATATCGTTATCGCCTCCGGCGTGTCGTCGATTATAAGATCGACGCCGGTCAGCGTTTCGATCGTGCGGATGTTGCGTCCCTCGCGTCCGATTATCCTGCCCTTCATTTCATCGTTCGGCAGGTTGACGACGGACACCGTGGCCTCGGCTACGTGATCCGCGGCTATGCGCTGGATAGCAAGTGTGATGATGCTCTTCGCTTTTTCATCCGCTTCATCCTTGAACTGCTGTTCAAGTTCGCGGAGCTTGTGCGCCTTCTCGATCCTGACCTCGTCCTCAAGGTCCTTGAGCATCTCAGCCTTCGCCTCCTCGGCGGTCAGTCCGGAAATGCGCTCGAGCATCTGAAGCTCGCTTTCGCGGATCTTCTCGATCTGCTCGGTGAGCTCGCTGTTTTCTTTGATCTTCTTGTTTAAAACCTCTTCTTTTTTATCGAGGCTTTCGTGCTTTTTGTCAAGAGCTTCTTCCTTCGCCACGGCACGGGACTCAAGTCTCGATACCTCCTTGCGGCGCTCCTTCAGCTCTCTTTCGGCTTCGTTTCTGTTGCGCAGGATCTCTTCCTTCGCTTCGAGCAGCGCTTCCTTCTTCTTCGTCTCGGCGTCTTTTTCCGCCTCTTCAACGATTTCCTTAGCCTTCTGCTCCGCGGATCCGATCGCCTTTTCGGCTATTTTCTTGCGGTAGATTACGCCGATTATAATGCCTATCACGACACCGGCGACCGCCGCGCCCACGCAAACTGCAATTTGCCAAAGCTCCATACAGCACCTCCTTTTCTCTTATAATAATTTATGCAATAACAAACATGAAGATATACTCCATGTTAAATCATAAGCATTCAATATATTATATAAAAGATCATGTATTTAGTCAAGTCACATTTTTCGTGTTTTTAGGCTTATTGTGTTAATTTTTTAAGTTGATCCGTTAAGAACTTGCAAAACAGACGTCCGCCTCCTGCATTTTCGTCAGCTCCTGCGTCTCCGCCTTTCGTCCGCCAATTGTAAAAAATTATTTTTTCCCGTGTTATATATTGATTATTCCGTCGATTTATGGTACAATAGCCGGAGAATGATGAACCGGAGGTGTTACGATGCTGTCAACTGTTTACACATGCGGGCTGCGCGGAATAGACGGGTACGTTGTTACCGTTGAGTGCAGCAGCGCGTCGACGCTTCCGTATTTTGATATCGTGGGTCTGCCGGACACGGCGATCAAGGAGTCCAAGGACAGGATCAACTCCGCCGTCATGAACTCCGGCATGGTATTCCCGCAGACGGGTCTTACGGTCAATCTCGCCCCCGCGGACAGAAAGAAAGAAGGCAGCTCCTACGATCTGGCGATAGCCGTCGCGGTCCTCGCCTCCGCCGAGGTCATAAGTCCTCTCGCGGATCTTTCCGGTTCCTGCTTCATGGGCGAGCTTTCACTTTCAGGCGATCTGCGCCCCGTCCGCGGCGCTCTCTCGATGGCTGTCGCCGCGCGTGACGCGGGGAAAACCGAAATATTCGTCCCGGTCGATAACGCAAAGGAAGCTTCCGTCGTCGAAGGCGTCACCGTGTATCCCGCGAAAAGCCTGTTTGAAATCATCACACATCTCAATACGGACAACAAGATAACGCCCGTGACGTTCAACGGCAGCGTATTTGCCGATTCGTTCACGGATTTTCTGCTTGATTTCGCCGACGTCAAGGGTCAGGAGGCGGCAAAGCGCGCGATCGAGGTCGCCGTCACAGGCGGTCACAACATACTCATGATCGGTCCGCCCGGCACCGGCAAAAGCATGCTCGCCAAACGTATCCCGACGATCATGCCCGAGATGAGCTTCGATGAGGCGATAGAGACGACGAAGATACACTCCGTCGCCGGAACTCTTCCGCCCGACGTGTCGCTTATGACAAAACGTCCTTTCCGCTCGCCCCATCACACGATGTCGAGCGCCGGTCTTTCCGGCGGAGGTCAGATACCGACGCCCGGCGAGATATCGCTCGCGCACAACGGCGTTCTGTTTCTCGACGAGCTGCCCGAATTCTCGCGTTCAGCGATGGAGGCGATGCGTCAGCCGCTCGAGGACGGGCGCGTCACGATAACGCGTGTGAACGGCAAGCTTTCGTTCCCGAGCAAATTCATGCTCGTCTGCGCTATGAACCCGTGCAAATGCGGATATTTCGGCTCCACCGTGCGCAGATGTACCTGCACTCCGCAGGAAATACGCCGTTATCTGTCAAGGATATCCGGTCCTCTGCTCGACAGGATCGACATACAGGTCGAAATGCCGTCTCTCACGTTCGAAGAGCTGGCAAAACGCCCGGGCGGCGAGACGTCAGCGACGATCCGCGAGCGCATCCGCCGCGCAAGAGAGTTTTCCGCGGAAAGAAACAAATCGTCCGGCATTACGAACAACGCGCAGATGAGCAGCGCGCAGATAAGAAAATACTGCAATGTGAACGCCGAAGGCAAAAAGATCCTGAAGGCGGCGTTCGAAAAGCTCGGGCTTTCCGCCCGCGGATACGACAGGATACTGCGTGTAGCGCGCACCGTCGCCGATATCGACGCGTCGGAGCAGATCACGGATTATCATATAGCCCAGGCGGTGAGCATGCGCTCGCTCGACCGCAAATACTGGCACTGATCTCAATTACCAAAAGGGGGATATAAAAATGGTCAAAGGGAAACAGTTATACGAAGGAAAAGCAAAAAAAGTCTTTGAAACAAGCGATCCGTCGCTTCTGATCGTCAGCTATAAGGACGACGCAACGGCGTTCAACGGGCTCAAAAAAGGCACGATCGCGGGCAAAGGCGTTATAAATAATCAGATGAGCAACCGTCTGATGAAAATGCTCGAGGGAAAAGGGATCCCCACGCATTTCGTCGAAGAGCTTTCGGAGCGTGACACGTTAGTCCGCCGCGTTTCCATCGTTCCGCTCGAGGTCATAATCAGAAACATCTCCGCCGGTTCGTTCTCAAAGAGATACGGCGTTGAGGAAGGTATAGTATTCAAGAAGCCGACGATAGAATTCTCCTACAAGAACGACGAGCTCGGCGATCCGCTCCTCAACGACGATCACGCCATCGCGCTCGGTCTTGCGACAGAGGAAGAAATAGCCGAGATCAAGCGCCTCGCATTCGCCGTGAACGACGCCTTGCGCGAATTCTGGTCCGGCTGCGGCGTCACGCTCGTCGACTTCAAGCTTGAATTCGGCAGACTTGCCGACGGAAAGATCATTCTCGCGGACGAGATCAGCCCCGATACGTGCCGTCTCTGGGACAGCAAGACAAAAGAAAAACTCGACAAGGACCGCTTCCGCCGCGATATGGGCGGAGTTGAGGACGCTTACGCCGAGATCATGCGCCGCCTGAACGAGGCAATGAAATAAAAAGTAAACCAAAAAGGACTGTCGTAAAGTCTGAAATCTTACGGCAGTCCTTTTTTGATCATTTTCGGGTATCAAAAAAGTTTTATCCCGTTTCGACGAGAAAAACGGGAGAAAGTGATATATTTCGCTTTGCGAGATGAGATATTTTTCCTGACGGAAAACGTGATATTCCGTCATTTTTTCTCCTTTATAACTTATACTTTTTCACTATTCACTATTACCTCTTACTTCCCAAAAATCCTGCGCGGGAATGAACGAAGGGGAAAGAATCAGTGAAGAGTGAAGAGTGAAGAGTGAATAAGGAAAAATCCCGCGCTGTCGCGCGGGATTTTTGGCTCCCCCTGCTGGGCTCGAACCAGCGACATCATGATTAACAGTCATGCGCTCTGCCAACTGAGCTAAGGAGGAATATAAAGCAAACAGAGTCTCCTCCGCTTGCTTGTTTGTGTTGGCGTTGACCTATCTTTCCGGCCCGTCGCCAGGCGAGTATTGTCGGCATGACTGAGCTTAACTTCCGTGTTCGGAATGGGAACGGGTGGACCCTCAGCAATAAAAACACCAACTGTGTGTTAGCGTCGACCTATCTTTCCGGCCCGTCGCCAGGCGAGTATTGTCGGCATGACTGAGCTTAACTTCCGTGTTCGGAATGGGAACGGGTGGACCC
>CACWOQ010000031.1 GCA_902762505.1 uncultured Ruminococcus sp.
CTCATATCATAACGTTGAGGCGAAGCCTCAACTCATAACTTGCACGCATCGCGTGCAATCATAACTGTAAACTGTTTCTTTGACGTTTGGCACACAAACGTCCTGCTTGCGGTGATATGCGACGAAAAAACCGGCTGAAATAAGGGCTTCATTGTCCTTACCTCAACCGGCTTTTATTTACTGTCCTTTAGAGCACCACGCACATAAGGAAATTTTTATTTTTACTGATTACGTGGATCTTATTTTTCAAAGGCCTTTGCCGCGCCGTCAAGCAGCTCTCTTATCTGCAGGTGCTGAGGGCATACGTGCTCACAGCCGCCGCAGCCGATGCAGTCCGACGCTTTGCCGTGATCCTTCGTCAGCGTGCTGTGATAATACATCTTCGTATTCCAGCTGTGGAAGACACTGTACGCGTTGTAAGCGGAGAATATCTCCGGTATGACTATATCCATCGGGCATTGATTCTCTTCGATGCAGTATCTGCACGACGTACACGGTATCGCGCCGAGGCTCTTGAATATCGCGGTAACGCGTCCGACCGCTTCAAGCTCACGCTCATCAAGCGGTTTGAAATCGCACATTGATGAGAGATTGTCTTCCATCTGCTCCGGATTGCTCATTCCGGACAGCACCATGGCGACGTTTTCAAAACTTCCGGCGAAGCGCAGGGCGTACGAGGCGTTTGAGCCGCCGCCGAGAGCTCTCAGCACGTCGTCCGCCTCCTTCGGCAGATTCACGAGGTTTCCGCCCTTTACCGGCTCCATCACGATTACGGGTTTGTTATGCTTTACGCATACCTCGTATACGAGTCTGCTCTGAACGGACGGGTCCTCATAGTCGACGTAATTGAGCTGTATCTGTACGATCTCGACCTCCGGATGCTCCGTGAGTATCATATCGAGCACGTCGGCGCTGTCGTGGAACGATATGCCGAGGTGTCGGATCAGCCCTTCTTTTTTCAGCTCCGAGCATACCTCGTACGCGCGGCATTCCTTGAACTTCTTATAGTTTTCCCTGTTCTGCGCGTGCATGAGATAGAAGTCGAAATATTCGACTCCGCAAAGTCTGAGCTGTTCGTTGAAAAATGGTCTTATGTCCTCTTCGCTGTTGAAATACGGCTCGGTGAGCTTGTCTGTCAGTAAAAACTCTTCTCTGTTATGGCGTCTCGCAACGCAGTCGCGTATCGCGGTTTCACTCTTGCCGTTTATGTATCCGTGCGCCGTATCGAAATAGTTGAGCCCGGACGATATGAAGTCGTCAGCCATGCGGCAAAAACTGTCGTAATCGACCTCGCCCTCCTTCATCGGCAGGCGCATACAGCCGAATCCGAAATTGCCGTTGATCTGTGGGAAAAATCTGTTCTTTTCCATACTGGCCTCGCTATGCTTTTTGTTTAATTATAACGCAGTATTTTTGATATGTCAAGTATCGCGGAAAAACTTTGACAAAAAGAAATCCCCGGTCGAAAGCCGATCCGGGAAAGGAGGTATGTGAAACAGACGTTATTTTAATGACTCCGCGAGCGTGACCGCGGAAATGTGCCCGATCCTGTCGAGCCCGCGCGTATTGAGATGCCCCGCCGCGAACGGATTCATATATTCAGGCATGCCGTTAAGCGTCGTCATCTGCTCCGTCAGCATCAGGAAAAACGGGTCTTCCTTGCAGATATCGTCCTGCGCGCCGATTATCTGCAGATCGCGTTCGTCTCCGGTAAAATACCCGCATCTGATCACGCCGAAGCGGTCGACGCCGAGCGTATCGCGCAGCGCGTGACCGAATACGGCGAGTTTTTGCCTGTACTCTTCTCTGCCGGTCGACTCGATCGCGTCACTTTCGCCCTGAAACCAGACGACATAAGTGCCGGTTATCTCGTAATCCGACGACGCGCGTCGCGCGCCCTCGAGTTTTTCGGCGATGAATCTGAACGCAGGTGTGCCCGGCATCCAGTAATCTATCGTCGTCGCGCCTTTGGCGGCGGAGACGGCGATGACCTCTTTGCCTGTCAGTCCGGTATACGTGCGGCAGAACGACGGCAGAAGCGTCGCGTAACCGTACGCGGCGCTTCCGAACACGTGCTTTACGTGCCAGTTTCCGCCCATGTAGTCCTGATACTGCTCGCCTTCGCCGCCCTCGTACGTTATATCTTCACCCGCCGGATCGGCAAGCGGCACGAGGCTGTCCGACAGATATTTATACTCGTACGCGTGACCGACTGGGAGATGATCTAACGGGCCTTCGGCCTGGCCCTGCATATTGCTTTGTCCTGAAAATATGATTATATCGGCTTTCTTTTTTATCATCATTTCACCAGAAGAGTTTTTGCGTTTTTGCCGGCGAGCGCGTCTTCAAACGCTTTATTGACGTCTTCCACTTTGTAACACGTGCCGAGCGAAAGGATGGTTTCGTGCAGCTCCGGACGGTCGACGAGGAAATCGAGATAGTCGGCAACGTCGATCATTGAATACTGCGACGAGCCGATCATCAGAAGCGCCTTGAACGTGATCAGCTGCGGTTCGATCTGTACGCCGCCGCTGTTGCTGTACTGACCCGGTATGAGATACGCGCCGCGGTTTCTGAGCATATTCATGCCCTGCGGTACGGCCGAGGGCGCGCCGGAGGCCTCGAAGCACAGATCTGCTCCGAGTCCGCCGTTTTCGGATCTCACCGTTTCCGTAACGCGATCCCTGCCGTCACGGTCGAGATTCAGCACTTCGTCGGCACCGAGTCTGTAAGCGAGCTCTTCTCTGCTTTTATTATCGCCCGCGGTTATCGCGTACAGCTTTTTGACGCCGAGAGCATGCAGGTACATCACCGCGAAGCTGCCGACGGGTCCGAGCCCCTGCACCACGGCGGTCGTATCCGCGCCGATCTCAACGCCTGCGCGGCGCGCGAGCCTTACTGCGTGTACCGCCGTCGGTCCGGGGCACGCGAACATCGCGGCGACCTTCGGATCGAGCCCGTCCGGGATCTTTACGAGATTTGTAAGAGGCGTGTAATTGACCTCGGCGTAACCGCCGTAAAGATACGGAGCGACGTTTATGTCCCCGCCGTTCGTGACAGCCATATTGACGCAGTTCGCATCGTCGCCCGTTCTGCATAACAGACATTTGCCGCACGGAACGGCTATATCCGCGATAACGTTATCGCCCTTTTTGAGTCCGTATTTCGCCGCCTCGCCCGGATCGCAGTCGGTCAGGCGACCGACGAATTCGTGTCCTATGACCGTTGGCGTGTCTACCGAAAGAGTGCCGCGGTAAAAATGAAGGTCCGTGCCGCAGACGCCGCTTGCGATAAGCTCAGATCTGCCGTAGCCCGACGGCGTTTTTGTCACGTCGAACTCCCTTATTTCAAACGGGACGAAGGGTCCCTTGAATACTGCCGCCTTTGCTTTCATATTTCCTCCTATTCGACGTTGACGTCGAGATATTTTTTGAATATCCGCACGGCTGAAGCTATCGAGCCATCATCCGGCGGCGCTGTGTTCTTATATTTGTATTCGAGTCCGAGCGCTTCGTATTTTGCCGAGCCGAGTCTGTGAAACGGCAGTACGGACGCTTTTCCGCATCCGCAGGAAGCGATGAGACGGGCGATATTTTCGCACTCCTCTTCGCTGTCGTTCAAGCCGGGGATAAACGGCACGCGCGCGACGACAGACGCGCCGCCTCTGACAAGGAATCCGAGATTCGATCTGACGGTATAAAGATCTCCGCCGATCACGCGCCTGTATTTTTCCTCCGACGCCGTCTTTATATCGAAATAATAGTCGGATACGTACGGAAGAACGGCTTTAAAATGACCGGTCGGGACACAGCCCGCCGTATCTATCAGAGTGCCGACGCCGCGTTTTGCGAGCTTTTCCGCAAGCTCCGCCGCGCCCCTGTACTGGAGCATCGGCTCTCCGCCGCTCAGCGTGACTCCGCCGCCGCTTTCACGGTAAAACTCAGCGTCGCCGCACACGTCGCGTACGATCTCGTCCGTGCTCATCATAACGCCGTACGTTTTGATCACGCCGGACGCGCCAAACGACAGGGTCTGCGGGTCGGGTGACACCGTCTCCGGGTTGTGGCACCACGGACAGCGGAGATTACAGCCCTTCAGAAACACCGTGGTCCTGATCCCCGGTCCGTCGCCCGTGGAAAAATGCTGTATATCCGATACGTTCAGTTCCATCACAGTTCTTCGTGCTGGGTGCGTCTGAGTATATCGTCCTGCACCTCGGGCGAAAGCGTTACGTAAAACGCGGAGAAGCCGGAAACGCGTACTACGAGCGATCTGTATTCCTCGGGATGCATGCGCGCTTCCTCGAGCACCTTGCGTGACGTGGAGTTTATCTGTATCTCCTGTCCGCCGCGCTTGAAATACACTCTGATAAGCTGTGCGAGCTTTTCACGCTTGCCGTCGCGGAAAGCGGACGGCGAGAATTTCTGATTGACGACCGTACCGCAGGCGCAGCGCGTGTAATCCGGCTTGGATACGCTCAGAAGCGTCGACGTGACGCCGCGTACGTCGCAGCCGTACGTCGGAGACGCGGCGTCCGAAAGAGGCTTGTTTGCAAGTCTTCCGTCCGGCGTGGCTCCAAGCCCGTGCCCGGCGTAAATATTCGATATATTAGCCGCCATAGCCGTGTAAACGGCGCCGCCGTCGTGTGTTCTGTATCCGTCGAACATATCTGACAAAGTCGACGTGTACCACACCGCGTATTTGTCGGCGTATTCATTGTCGTTGCCGTATTTCGGAGAATTAAGGACGAGCTGTCTCAGATCCCCGTAACCTTCGAAATTCACTTTGAGAGCTTCGGCAAGGACGGACAGCGTGACAGCCTTTTTGTCAAAAACGACGTCTTCTATCGCCGCAAGCGAATCGCTCACGGTACCTATGCCCATAAGCACGGCTCCGTGAACGGACGGGTATTTCGCGCCGCCCGCGTTTATATCGAGCCCGCGCCCGATACAGCAGTCGCAGAAGCAGGAAAGAAACGGAGCCGTATTGTCTTCCAGCGAATCAACGTGACTTACCGCATTCATCCATTTTATATAATCCTCAACTCCGCCTCTGAGCCTTTCTTCGTACAGCCGCATGAACGCGTCCATCGACTCTATACCGTCAAGCGTTTCGGGATCGGATTCACAGAGGATCGATTCGAGATATTTTATCGGATCGAACCTGCCGTCGACCCACGGCGGCTGTTTGCCCGTTATGAAGTTTTCGATACATCCGACCATGCAGTAATTGCGCACGTCCTTTATATCGTAGCCCTTGCGCAAAAGCGCCGCCATATTGACGGTGTCGTTCATCAGAGCCGGATATCCGAGACCCGTGCCGATGACCTTCAGACATTCGTCGAGAAACCTGTCGGGGCAGTCTTCGGTAACGCGCGCGGAGAGGTTGGGACCGGGCATATTCACGTCGCGCACGGCGTGAAGCACGCAGTAAGTCAGACCGTTGACGGAGCAATTTCCCTCTTCGTCGACGCCGCCGATGCATATATTGACGACGTCGTCGAAGCCTCTCAGCCTGTTTTCGCATATCTTCAGAAACGTGTTCGCAAGAAGCGCCTCGGCGGTCTTATCATCGAGCCTGCCGGACGAAACGTCTTTTTCATACAGCGGGTAGAGATACCGGTCGATCCTGCCGAGCGCCATCGCGTATCTGCCCTCGAGAACGAAGCAGTTGTGTATCATCCATACGAGCTGCAGCCCCTCGGAAAACGTCTGCGGAGCGCGCTCTGTCAGCGCCGTGCAGTTTTTTGCGATGAATTCGAGCTTTTCGCGGTCGTATCCCTCCGTTCCTATCAGCGAAAGCGCCTTTTCGGCGTGACGTCTGAGCCGTTCCGACAGAGCTTTCAGCGTTGTTTCCATACAGTCGAGATACTCGACTCTGTCCGGGTCGTTTTCGTGCGCGGCTTTTGATCCTTCGATCATCCCGATCATTCCGGGAACGCCGTATTCCACAGCCGTGAAATAATCCGCGGCGAAATGGTCGCCGTTTTTGGCAAAGCCCCGCTCCGGATATCTGTTCATCCATTCAACGACCTTCGCGTGCTCCTCTTCCGTGAACGTGACCATCGCGGATCTTATGCTTCCGACGATCAGATCGTTTTTGTAAATATAAGGCTCGGTGAGTGTGAAAAGCGCTTCGATCCCGTCGGCGCGTCTGCCCGCCTTCGAAGTCCTTTTTCCGTTTTCATATCCCTTGCATCTGAAATATTCCGGGAAAAACACGCCTTCCGGCTTTGTTTTGATCTCTTCCCTCATGGCGGAAACGTCAGTCATGACCGTGATCCTCCGTTCAATTATCGTTATTATACGTCCGGTCGGCGCCATACGCGCCCCTTACGTGTATGATTATACCATCGAAGTCGTTGCCGTTTCAATACATATTCTGAAAATGTTCTTGACAAAATTGAAACGTTGAGTTATAATACATATACATCCCGGAGGCATGATATGAATGAACCTTTATTTAATTCCGTACCGGACGTGATCTTCGCTCACGCTTTTACAGCCGATTCCTATCGTCAGACGCTGGCTTCATCGCGCGATATCATTGAGATCACGTATATTACGGAGGGCTCGCTTTCTCTTTCGTCCGGCGGCGTCACGGAAACGGCGTTTTCGGGAGACGTCATCACGAACCGTTATGAAGCTCCGCTCACGGTCGACGCGCGGAGCCGTCACAGCCATCATACGGTGTGTTTCACTTTTGAAACAAAGGAACCGTTTTCGGCGATACCGCTCGTCACGAGATCCGGCGCCGGGACCTCCCAGATATGCCGGCTCATTGACGGGATCATCATGATACACACGCTTTATCCCGACGAAAGGATGCGTCCGGCGGGACTTTTCATCCAGCTCGTCGGCGAGCTGTGCGCCTTATCCGACCGTCCGGTATCCGGTACCCCCGGCGAGATCCTTTACGTAAAACGCGCGAAGGAATACATATACGATCACATAACCGAGCCGCTGATGCAGAAAACCGTGGCGGCGTATCTCGACATCTCACCAGAATATCTCTGTCTTTTGTTTCGGAAGATAGACGGGCGGTCCGTGATACGTTTCATAAACGAAATAAAGCTTGAAAGCATAAAGGATCTTATGCAGACAAGGGGAGTATCGCTCTGCCGCGCCGCGGAGCAGTACGGATATTCGGACGGCAATTACGTAAGCAGGCTTTACAAAAAATACTATAACGAAAACATAACGGCAAAAAAGCAGCCGAAGAACAAATAAACCCGGTCAAGCGCGGAGTAGTCGCTTCATCTTGACAAATTTAAGCGTATACACGCTGATCAAATGCGGAGGAACTAATGAAAACACCTGAATTCACAAAGATCCCGACTGTGATATTCGCACACAGGCTCACCGTGGAGTCGCATCACGCGGTCCTTGAATACCCGGGTGACGCGCTTGAAATATCCGCGGTAGTCGAAGGATATCTCGACGTTGAAACGGCAGACGGA
This sequence comes from uncultured Ruminococcus sp., assembly GCA_902762505.1. GTDB lineage: Bacteria > Bacillota > Clostridia > Oscillospirales > CAG-272 > UBA1248. The sequence goes on from CACWOQ010000031.1 coordinate 7,460, forward strand.
TACCGCGACAGGGCGAATGTCGGGGACGTGATCGCAAACTTTCATAGAGCGCCGCTGAAGGTGGATACTGACGAGCATCACGTACATTTAACCGTTGCGTACACGTTTGAAACGTCCGAGCCGTTTTCCGATCTGCCGCTCATAACGAGATCGATCGCCGGAACGGCTCATATAATAAAGCTTCTGAACGATATAGTCCGGATACACACGATATATCCCGAAGACAAGATACGCACGTCGGGACTGTTTTTGCAGCTCATCGGAGAGCTGTGTCTGTGCGGCGACGCCTCGGATTACTGTTCCCCGAGCGACAGACTGTACGTCAAGCGCGCAAAGGATTACATTTACGAGCACATAACGGAACCGATAATGCAGAAGAATATAGCGACGTACCTCGGCATTTCTCCGGAGTATCTCTGTACCATCTTCAAAAAGACGGACGGAAGATCCGTGATACGTTTCATCAACGAGATAAAGCTTGACAACATACGCGATCTTATGGAATCAAGGGGACTTACGCTCTGCCAGGCGTCGACGCAGTACGGCTTTTCGGATCCGAATTACGTAAGCAAACTCTATAAAAAGTATTATAACGAAAACATCACGCGCCACAGAAACAAAAATAACTGACCCTCCGGCTTTCGTCCGGCAGACAGGCGGACAAAAGCGGGACGGCGTACGGACAGACTGAAAAAAGCCCTTTTAGCGGTGTACTTCGTAAGGAAGTACACCGCAGCTAAATTCGCCGTATTCGGCGAGCTAAATCGGGCGCTGCCCGGCTAAATTTGCTTCGCAAGCTAAATTCGGCTTCGCCGAGCTTAGGGCGCTGCCCGGCTAAATTTGCTTCGCAAGCTAAATTCGGCTTCGCCGAGCTTATAGGCGAATTTAATTTAGCTGAAGCCGTAGGCTTCAATTTAGCTATACGCCGACAGGCGTATAATTTAGCTGCCGCAAAGCGGCAATTTAGCAGATTATTTTCAAACATTTGAAATTCAAAAAAGGAATGGTGAAAACAAATGCCGGATAGTATTATGCTTGAGAAAGCAAAAGATTTTGCTGTCGAAATAATAAACATTTGTAACAGTATTAAAGAAACAAAGCGAGAATCTGTTTTAACCAATCAGCTTATTCGGTCGGGCACGTCTGTCGGAGCTAATATTCACGAGTCAAAATACGGTCACGGGACCGCTGATTTTATAGCAAAAATGCAGATTGCATTAAAAGAATGCTATGAATCTGAATACTGGCTGGAATTATTGAACAGAACGGGTTACTTGTCTGACGAACGGTATAACTCACTGAAAAATTTATGCGGGACAATACGTCGTATGCTGATCTCGTCTATAAACACAACTAAAACTAATGCAAACGAAATAAAGAATTCAAAACAATGAATACAACATATGTTGGCTTTAAAGGCAAGAATAACGCTTCTTGCATATTAGCAAAAGCGTTATCTAAAGAACCTATTTTACTTACGAATTCTTACAATGGTTTGAAACACGACATTGATAGTTTATCCGGAGAATACGACCGTGTTTTAATGTTCGGAGTGGATAAAGCTTTAACAGATTCGATACGCATTGAAAAATCAGCCGAAAGGTATGGTTTGCGTCTATACACGGTTATTGATTATAACGACATTATTAACTCAGTGAATAAACACAACATCAAATCCCGATCAGCAGATAACCCTACACGGTATTTTTGCAATGACGCATATTGGCAATTGCTTAATAAGTTTTCGGGTCGGGCTTTGCTTATTCACATTCCGACTGTTAAGCATTTTGGCGACGATTTGCTGTGCAGATTGCAAAAAGCGTTTTCCTGCCTGTGAAAGAGAATAACCCACTATGACACTTTCTCTGATTGAAAGATGTCAAAGTGGGTTAGTTTCTTCTTTACGTAGCCTCTCCCTAACGTGCTTTTTTCATTTTTCCGAGTATTATTACGCCGGCGATGAGGACGAGCGGGAATATCACGGCGTATATCAGTCCGCGGCGCAGATCGCCGCCCGAGGCGTCGGCGGCGAAGCCTACGAGCGACGGACCGGCTGAACAGCCCGCGTCGCCGGCAAGCGCCATGAACGCGTACAGAGCGGTGCCGGCGGCGGGCATGGCTTTTGCAGCCGTGCTGAACGTTCCGGGCCAGAATATGCCGACGGCGAAGCCGCATACGCCGCAGCCGATCAGTCCGGCGACGGCGGAGTCTGTCAGCGACGCGAGCAGATATGAGCCGGTGCAGAGCGCGCCGCAGAAGATCATCGCCGCGTCAAGCCTTATCCTGTCGCCGAATTTACCGTAAAGCGCGCGTGAAGTACCCATGAGCAGCGCGAAAACGCATGGACCGGCGAGGTCTCCGACAGTTTTGCTGACGTGCAGCGCGGATTCGGCAAAGGCGGACGCCCATTGACTCATCCCCTGCTCCGCCGCGCCGGCGCAGACCATCACCGCCATTATAACGTAAAACACGGGTGAACGGAACAGATCAACGATCTTGCCGCCCGTCTCATCGCCTTCAAGCGTTTTGATCGGCACGGCGGCGAACAAAAAGCAGTTGAATACCGGCACCGCCGCCCATATGAGCGCGAGGATGCGCCAGGAAAAGACGCCGAAGACGCGGAAGAACAGCGTCGATATGATTATCACGGCGACGTGTCCCCAGCAGTAAAACGAGTGGAGCAGGCTCATCGAGGCTTCTTTTTTCTCCGTCGGGCACGCCTCGACGATCGGGCTTATAAGCACCTCGGTAAGTCCGCCGCCTATCGCGTAAAGCACGACCGATATGATTATCCCCGGAAACGGCGGCAGAGCGTACGGCAGGACCGCAAGTCCGACGAGGCCCGCCGCCGCGAAAACGTGCGCGGCGATTATCGCGGCTCTGTACCCGGTCTTTCTTATAAGTCCCGCCGAAATCAGATCAACGAGGAGCTGTACCGCGAAATTGACCGTTGTTATAAGCGCTATTCTGTCGAGCCCGAGCCCGAATTCCGAGCTGAACGTAAGAAAAAGAAGCGGCGCGAAATTGTTTACTATCGCCTGCGTCACGTATCCTATGTAGCTTGCGGCGACAGTTGCGTTGTAGTTGTTTCTGATTTTCATACCGAAGTCCGTTTTTTTCTGTTATGATACATCTTTTTGCTCAAAAAGTCAAGCACGTGTTGACAAATTCACACGCGTAATGTATAATAAAAAGAAAAACGGAGTTTTTTATGAGATCATTTGACGGAAAAGAGCTTTACACATATCTGTGGGACGACGTGAAAGACCCGGTGGGCGTAGTTCAGCTGTGCCACGGGATGTGCGAACATCTGGGCAGATACGACGGATTCGCCCGTTTTCTCAACAAAAACGGCTATATAGTTTTCGGAGACGACCACAGAAGCTACGGCAGAACGGACAACAATTCGGGCTACTGTGACGGGGAGTACGTCGGCGATACGGTAAAGGATCTTGTCTTCATTACCGAATATCTGAAAGAAAAATACAAGCTTCCGCTGATCTTCTTCGGTCACAGCTACGGCAGCGTGCTGGGGCAGAGATACGTCCAGCTGAATACCGGCATAAAATGCGCCGTGCTCACCGGCACGCTGACGACGCCGCACGTCCTCTGCCGTCTCGGTCAGGGCATACTCGCGCCGGTCAAAGCAATAGCGCCGCACGCGGGAGCCGCGCTGTCAAGCGCAAAATTCCCCGACGAGAAGGAGGCGCCGAACTCGTTTCTGACAAAGGACGCGGATATAAGGCGCCAATATGACGAAGACCCTCTCTGCGGCGGCAAATCATCTCTCAAATACTATTACGGCTTCATGAAGCTGCTCGGCGACGCGACGAAAAAGGAAAATCTGCGCGCTATCCCCGACAGCCTTCCGATAGGGATCTTCTGCGGTGCGGACGACAGCATCGGTCATTTCGGCAAGGATCCGAAAAAAGTGTACGAAACGTATAAAAAATACGGCAAGAACGCATATCTCAAGCTGTATGAAAACGACCGGCACGAGATACTGAATGAGACGGATAAAGAGAACGTAATGGCGGATATCCTCGCGTTCATACAAAAAAACACATGATCATATAACAAAAACGCCGGCTGAACAAAGGATGTTTTCCTTCATTCAGCCGGTGTTTCTTTATCCGTTTTACCGTTAACGATCTCCGCGCGACGCCTTTATAAACGCCGAAAACAAAGCGTCGGAGGACGGGTCGGTCGAATGCGTGAATTCGGGGTGCCACTGTACGAGCAGTATGAAACGGTCCGTCGTGCTCTCCAGCGCCTCGATCATGCCGTCGCCGGCGCGGGCGGCGACGCACAGCCCGGGCGCCGGATCCTTTACGCCCTGATGATGGAACGAATTGGTCATCACCGTCTTCTTCAGAAGCGAGCGCAGCAGCGTCCCTTCTTCTACCGTCACCTTATGCGTCGGCTCCGTCGCCGGGGCGGTCTGTCTGTGGCAGATATCCGACGGGTGCTGTGACGGTATGTCCTGATAAAGCGTTCCGCCCATTCCGACGTTCACGCTCTGTATTCCGCGGCAAATACCGAGTATCGGTTTATCCGTTTTCAGTATCAGCCGCATACCGGTCATTTCAAGCGCGTCGCGCACCGGGTCTACCTCAACCGTGCCGTTCAGCTTTTCCTCGCCGTACAGCACGGGATCGAGATCTACGCCGCCGGAAAACAGGAATCCGTCAGCTGACCGGATCATCTCCGACAACGTCTCTTCGTCCGTATTCATCGGTATGAGCAGAGGTACGCCGCCGTGGCAGCGGATCGCGTCCGTATATCTGACGCTCATCATCGTGCAGTCGTCTTTTCTTGAAGGAAAAATAAGTATTACGGGTCTTTTCATCTGTTTCTCCCGGGATTTTTTGTTTTATTTTATCACGGTTGTGCGCATTTTGCAAGTATCCGCGCGTAAATTATATTAAATGTTACGGCACGTTAATATACCTATGCTTTTTATGAGTTACAATATGATTGAAAGAATATGTGAGGCTCGATAATGTTTGAACTGCCTTTTGAAATAAATTACACGTTGAATAAGCTCAGCGAAGCCGGGTACGAGGCTTATCTTGTCGGCGGCGCCGTGCGCGATATGCTCATGGGCAAGCCCGCGCACGACTACGACGTCACCACCTCGGCGACGCCGGATGAAACAAAGCTCGTTTTTGACGGGCACAAGGTCATCGAGACCGGCATCCGCCACGGGACGGTTACCGTCATCGTCGGCGGTTATCCGGTAGAAATAACGTCGTTCCGCCGCGAATCAACGTATTCAGACGGACGCCATCCCGACGTCGTGACGTTTTCGCGCCGGCTCGAGGACGATCTCGGCCGCAGGGATCTCACCGTCAACGCAATAGCGTACTCGCCCGTCACCGGCTGCGCGGACCCGTACGGCGGCATATCCGACATTGAAAACCGGCTGATCCGCTGCGTGGGCGACCCGAACGAGCGTTTTGCCGAGGACCATCTGCGTCTTCTGCGCGCGATGCGCTTCTCCGCCGTCCTCGATTTCACGATAGATGAGAAGACGCGTGCGGCGATACACGAAAACAAATCGTACATAACGACCGTCTCGCAGGAGAGGATCTTTTCGGAGCTGTGCCGGCTGATCTGCGGCATCAACGCGAAAAACATACTTCACGAGTACAGCGACGTCATATTCCTTCTCATTCCGGAGCTTGCGGTGCAGAAGGGATGCGAGCGTGAATACGGAGACAACGGGCGCGATCTTTACGAGCACACGGTGAACTGCCTGTCATATACGGAGCCGCTGCTTCATCTGAGGCTCGCCGCCCTTTTGCACGATACCGTCAAGCCGTCCGGCGCCGATAGCGAGGACGTCTCACGCATACGGAACACCATAGCCGAAAACGTGCTCCGCCGTCTGCGCTGCTCCACCGCGCTTACGGATACGGTCTGCCGTCTTATCAGATACAACGACGTTCCGATTGACCATACGGATATGGTGGGTCTGAAACGGCTCGCTTCAAAGATCGGCATAAAAACGCTGAAGGACGTGATCAAGCTCAAGCGCGCCGACGTTCTGGCTGAGGATCCGCGCCATTATTACCGTCTGAACGAGCTGAACGCCGCGTACGACGCGCTTTGCGAGATAGAGGAAAACGGCGTTGCGCTGCAGGTGAGGGATCTCGCCGTCGGCGGTAACGACCTCATCGGTATCGGTATAAGACCCGGTCCCGCCATCGGAAAGCTCCTCCGCGCCGCGCTTGACGCGGTCATCTCCGGTGACGTTGACAACGAAAAAGGACCTCTTCTCCGATTCATATCGGGGAAAGCCGCGGAATTCGAATAAAAAAGGCTCAAAATCTTCAACATTTTTTTTGATTTTGTATTGCTTTTTTCAAACGTTTGTGATATAATAACTCTGCTTATCCGGTTGCGGGGGTATTTTTGCCCGCACCACGGTTTGATATTTTATAAGATATTACTTTGGAGGATCATAATGGAAATCTTAAATATCATACTCGCAATACTTATCATAGCGCTTGCCGTAGCGCTTATCGTATTCGTTCTTTTCCAGACCGGCGGACGTTCCAACAAGCTGTCTCAGGCGATCTCCGGCGGCAGCCCCGAGAATTACTCCGGCAAGAACAAACAGCGCTCGAAGGACAAGAAGCTTGCAAAAATAACCACCGTCCTCGCGATAGCGTTCGCGATCGTCGTAGTGATCTTCGCCCTGCTTATGAACTATCAGCACAACCATCCGAAGACCTCGACCGACACCTCCGCCGTCACGACCGAAGCGGACGCGACGACAGGAGCTGACGGGACGACCGAAGCGGACGTCACGACAGAAGCTGACGCGACGACAGAAGCTGACGCGACGACCGAAGCGGACGTCACGACCGAAGCTGACGTCACGACAGCCGCTGAGTAATACAGTAAACAACACGGATCGGCACTTACGTGCCGATCTTGTCTTTAAACAGAGTTATGACTAAAAAGAAGAACGGCAAAACACTGAAAAAACACAACGCAAGGACAAGGCAGAGGCAAAAAAGCGCGGAGCGCAAATACACGGGCGTATTTCACGGCTCGTCGTCCGGCTTCGGCTTCATCACCGCGGACGCGGAATACGGCGACAGGTTCGACGCGGATCTTTTCGTGCCGGCGCGTTTCGTAAAGGACGCGGTAACGGGCGACAGGGTAAAATTCACGCTGCACGCGTTTGACGGCGCAGCCGAAGCGCACGTGTCGGACGTGATCAGCCGCGGGACGGTCACGTTCACGGGGACTTACAGGTATATAAAGCGGCGCGAGGGCAGCAGACTTACCGTCAGCCACGTGGTGATAGCCGACGACAGAAAGCTATGCTTTGACACGCTGATACCGCCGAAGCATCTTTCCGACGCGCACGACGGCGACAAGGTCCTGTGCGAGATCACAACGTATCCGGATACCGCGAACAGGATACCGGCGCGCGGCATCATCCTGCGCAGCTACGGTCCGTCTGACCGGCTCGGTCCGAACGTCGAAGCGCTGCTTGACGCGTCGGAGATCAGAACAGTCTTCCCCGCCCCGGTGACGGAGCAGGCTGACGCGCTTTCGCGCCGCCGCGTTCTCTCACGCGGCAGACTCGATCTGCGGGGTGAAAAGATATTCACGATAGACGGCGCGGACTCTAAGGACATGGACGACGCGATATCCGTAAAGCGTACGGAGGACGGCTTTGAGCTCGGCGTTCATATAGCCGACGTATCGGAATACGTAACGCACAACAGCATGCTCGACGAGGAGGCTTATCTGCGCGGTACGAGCGTATATTTCGCCGACAGGGTGATACCGATGCTTCCGCCGTCGCTTTCAAACGGCATATGCTCTCTCAACCCTCACGTCAACAGATACGCGCTTTCGGCTTTTCTTGAAATCGACCATCACGGAAATATAAAAAGCTGCCGCGTGGCGGAGACGGTTATAAGATCCGCCGTCCGCGGCGTTTACTCCGAGGTCAACGACGTTTTAGATAAAGGAAACGAAAGCAAATTCTATAAAAAATACGCGCCGGTGTTCGATGTAGGCGGACTTGACGATATAAACGCGCTTTATAACGCGCTGTGTGAAAAATCGCGGAAGCGCCACGCCATGCAGCTCGATTCGCCCGAGGTGGGCTTCGTAACGGACGGCGAGGGCAACGTGGTCGACGCCTTTATCAGAGAGCGCGGTACGGCGGAGCGCATGATAGAGCAGTTCATGCTTGCGGCAAACGAAGGCGTCGCCTCGCTTCTGAAAGACAGCGGTCTGCCCTGCGTATACCGCGTGCACGGCAAGCCCGACCCGGAAAAGCTGCGTTCTCTGTCCGCTTTCGCCCGCGTGATCGGCGTCGACCCGTCAGCGATAGAGCATGACGACGTGACGCTTTATAACGTTGAAAAATTCCTTGACGAGGCAAAAAAGAAAGGAAAAGGCGAGATCCTTTCCTACATGACTCTGCGCTGTATGATGAAGGCGCGGTACGAGCGCGAGCTGTCGCCGCATTTCGGACTCGGCGCGGACTGCTACTGTCATTTCACGTCGCCCATCAGAAGATATCCCGATCTTGTCGTACACAGGATCATAAAGACCCTGCTCCTGCATAAAAAAACGGAATACTGCCGCGGACTGTTCTCATACGCCGAAAAAGCCGCTCTCCGCAGCAATGAATGCGAGGACAGGGCGGTTAAGCTCGAGCGTGATATGGACGATCTTTATATGGCAGATCTCATGAAGGACAGGGTCGGCGAGGAGTATGACGCCGTGATCAGCGGCGTTACGCAGTACGGATTCTACGCGCGCACCGGATTCGGAGCCGAAGGCTTCGTCCGCGTAGGCGCGGTCGGCACGGAATATATACAGGCTCTGTCCACGCTTACGGTGAAAAACAGACCCTATCGCCCGGGTGACTGCGTCAGAGTGCGCGTCGCCGGCGCGGATCTTTCACAGCGGCGTATAGATTTTGATCTCATTACCGATAACGGGAGGCAAATATTATGAAGGTATTACTTGTAAACGGAAGTCCGAACGCAAAAGGATGCACCTACACGGCTTTATGCGAGGTCGCGCGCGGACTTGACGAATACGGCGTTGAATATGAACATTTTCACATCGGCAGAAAGCCGATATCCGGCTGTATCTGTTGCGGCACCTGTTCGAGGACGGGAAAATGCGTATTCGACGACACGGTGAACGAATTCGTTAAGCTTGCTTCGGACTGCGACGGCTTCATATTCGGTTCGCCCGTGTATTACGCGGGGATAAACGGCTCGATGATGAGCTTCATGGACCGCGCGTTCTATTCGTCCGGCAAAAGCGATCCGTTCTCTTTCAAGCCCGCGGCAGCCGTCGTATCGGCGAGGCGCGCCGGCACGACGAGCGCGCTCGACCAGCTCAACAAATACTTTTTCATAAGGCAGATGCCCGTTATATCTTCGCGCTACTGGAACATGGTCCACGGAAACACTCCGGAGCAGGTCATGCAGGACGCGGAGGGACTTCAGATAATGAGGATGCTCGGCAGGAACATGGCGTGGTTTTTACGTATGCGCAAAGCCGCCGGGGACGCGGGTATAACGCCGCCGCAGCCGGAAAAGGACGTTTATTTCACAAATTTTATAAGATGAGGATAACGCCGTGAAAAAAGAACATCTGCAAAAACTCGTAATGACAGCGCTGTTTCTCTCGATCGGTCTTGTTTTACCGGTAGTGACCGGAAATATCCCGCAGATAGGGAACATGCTTTTACCGATGCATATACCTGTATTTCTCTGCGCTCTGATCTGCGGATGGCAGTACGCGACGCCGATGGCGTTCGTTCTTCCGCTTCTCCGTTCGCTTATTTTCCACATGCCGCCCATGTATCCCGGCGCGATAGCCATGGCGTTTGAGCTGATGACTTACGCCTTCGTCTGCGGATTCATTTATTCGAAGATAAAGCGGCAGAACGTCGGCGCGCTTTACTTCTGTATAATTGCCGCGATGATAGCGGGCCGTGTCGTATGGGGCGCGGCGCAGGTGATCCTGCTCGGGATCAACGGCAGGACCTTCACGTTTCAGGCGTTTATCGCCGGAGCGCTGCTCAACGCGATACCGGGTATCATAATACAGCTTATACTGATCCCCGCCGTCATGTTCGCGCTCGACAGAACGAGCCTGATACCGTTTCGCAAAAAGGAAGCTTAAAAAAGAGACCGGAGGGACACTTGCAATAAAGCAGGTGTCCCTCCCGGTGTAAATCATAAAATATATGATATATAATACACAGTTGATCTTCAGGCGGCGGGATTTTTCCCGCCGCCTGAAATTTATAGTGTTCGCCTATTATTTAACAACGTTCTGATATACATAAAAAAACAAACAAGAAAAAGTACAAAACCTATTGACAAATTCAAACTATTGTGATAGTATAGACTATAGTAATAGTCTGGGAGAAAGAAAATGAAACTATTCGACAGCGAAATGAAAATAATGGAGTTGATTTGGAAAAATGAACCGATCAGCGCCAAAGAATTGAGTTTGATTGCGAAAAAAGATATCGGTTGGAATAAAAACACCACATATACAGTGATAAAAAAAGTAATCGAAAAGGGATACGTAAAACGAGAAGACCCCGATTTTATATGTTCTTCTCTCATTTCACGTGAAGAAGTTAGTAAGAACGAAACAAAAAGCTTGATCGACCGGCTTTTCGGAGGATCGAAAAAAGCGTTGTTTTCTGCATTACTTGAAGATGAGGAATTAACACCTGATGATATTGCGGCATTGCGCGAAATGATTGAGAAGAGGTAACTCCTATGCTTTCAGAGTTGTTTTATTGGCTCTTTAACATGAGCATTGTTGCTTCTTTGACCGGCTTGATTGTTATGCTTTTACGAATGATAAAACGGATTCCACGTCGTGTAGTTACAGTGCTTTGGATTATCCCGTTCATCCGTATGTGGTTTCCGATAGGCCTAGGCGGGAAATACGGTCTTATGACTATTATTTCACAATTCACAACAAAGACGGTAACTGTTTATGAAAGCGAAACGTTTCCCGCCTTTACGATGATGAATTCGGTAATGGCGGCAAATTCATATTTTCCTATCACATACAAGGTCGATCTTGTCGGTAAAGTTTTTGAATTTGCATCGATTATCTGGGCTGTTGTTGCATGCGCTCTTTTACTGACTTTAGCTATTCTGTATTTTGTGACTATACGTGAAATAAAGAATTCAACGCATCTTTTTGAAAACATATATGCGTCCGAAAAGGTCACATCGCCTTCGGTGTATGGGGTTTTTCGCCCGAAAATCGTCATACCTCCGGAAATGAAGGAGAACAGTAATTTGCATTATATTCTTCTTCACGAGAAAAAACACATTTGTAGGATCGACAATCTGTGGCGTATTCTTGCTTTTGCAAGCGCCGTGATGCACTGGTTTAATCCTCTTACATGGATATTTCTAAAGTGCTTTCTGTCTGACCTTGAAGTAGCCTGCGATGAAGCTGTCCTACAGAAGTTCAGCGATAATGAGAAAAAAGAGTACGCTTCGGCACTTGTTTCATGTGCAGAACAGAAAACGCTTTTCGTTTCAGCGTTTGGCGGCGCAAAGGTACGCACCCGCATTGAACGGATCCTTTCATACAGAAAGATGACAACTGTTTCCACAATATTATTTGCCGTGCTTGTTGCGGCAATTGCATACTTCCTCTTGACAAATGCCTATTAAGAAAGGAATGATTGAAATGACTGACAGAAAGTATAGAAACTATTGGCTGATATCTGTTTTGGCTGTTTTTGCAACATCTTTTTATCCGTTGTATATGGGCGTCAGGGTCATTTATGAAATGATTGCAAACGGGACGGTTATGAAAGAGAACTACCCGAAGTATATCATCCCTTATACTCCGATTGCGCTTGCTCTAATAATCGGCATATTGCTGATGCCGCTTTTTATAAAAGCGTTAAAACGATACGCGCTGGTTGCAGGCGGCGCCATTTCAATCGTTGCTTTCTTTGGCTTTGAACTGTTGTTTGAAAACAAAGTAGTGGTAACTGCCGCTGAAACGGTTGCAAAGCTTGAAGACTGGCAAATGTATATGTGTTATGTTCCTCCGGAGGGTTGGGGAACGACCGTAACGGAATACAAAACTAAAACTGCAGTTGAGATTCTAATGGGGGACTACAATCCAGCGTTCAAACTTCATTTCTATTTGATATCTGTCATATTGATCCTTGCGATTCTGAACTGTATCTACGGTTTTGCTCAAATTGTCAAAACCGGCGAAACCGGAAGAAAAAAAGCGCTGATTCTGCAATCGGTCTCTGCTGCCGCGTTTCTCGGACTTTGTATCCTTGCTTGTTTTACGGCGTTTTGGCGTGACGGAAATATCATGATTTCTCCGCTATCGGCTTTTCTTATGTCGCTTTTCTTTATCATTCTTGGTACAACAGTCGGATTGTTTGTAGGATCTCTTTTACTAAAACGAAAAAAGGAGATCGCGATCTGGGTTCCAACCATCGCTTCAACTATTACTACACTTGTAATGTATATCGGGGAAATGATATTGCTTCACGCTCACCTTTACAGATTTGGCACAGGCTTTCTCTTTAACGGGATACCCGGAGTCGTGCTTGCACCGATAGATATAATCGTGATAATAGCTTCGGGAGTGGTCACGTTCATGCTGATGTATATTGTGACAAAGAAAAACAACGATACTGTTTCTGTTCAATAAGAATACTGTTTTATTGCAAAATAATTATTTACGTTTTGAAATAACTGTTAAAACTACGTCATCTTTTAAATAAACAAAACGCACTTTTGACGGTCTCGGGCTGTCAAAAGTGCTTTTGCGTTATTTATGCGGAAGGATATTATACAGATCAGACAGGTTCACAAATCAAAAGAAAGATCGGGATACCTGCTCTATCGCAAGCGCATCGAAGGTCTCTTTTTTATGCCATATGCTTACCTGCGCGCGTTATTTTCGCCTTTCCCGCGGTAAGCTCGGTGAGCCGTTTTATAAGCGGCTCCGTTTTTTCTTCGGGGACGAGCAGGCGGTATGTTACCGAATCGAGATATTCGGTCTGATACTGCGGCAGATCGTGCTTGCCGAGCTCGTATCTGACCCTCTCCGCGTCTGAAAACGACACGGTGACGTCAAGTTTGTCATAAGGTCTGACGGTCACGATCTGCGCGGCTTCTATCCCGTCGGACGCGGCTTTCGTGTACGCGCGCAGCAGTCCCGCGGCGCCGAGAAGTATACCGCCGAAGTATCTTGTCACCACGACGGCGCAGCCGAGTATATCCTGCTTCCGTATGACCTCAAGCACGGGGAGCCCCGCCGTGCCCTTCGGTTCTCCGTCGTCGCTGTATCTCGTCATACCGTCGAGCGTGAGATACGCGTAAACGTTGTGACGCGCGTCCGGATACTTCTTTTTGACGGAAAGAACGAATTCGCGCGCCTGTCCGTCGTCGCTGACGGGCGACACCGTCGCTATGAATCTCGACTTTTTTTCAACGTATTCAGCCAGAGCCGGGGACGCGACGGTCTTATAAGGTTTGAGATCAGCCATTTTCGTCACCGAGCATTTTCTTCACGGTACCGAGCGTCTTTTTGTCTGTCACGGCGATCACGGTCACATCGTTTTCTCCGTATTCCACGCTTTTCACGGCGGCGTTTGCGTACAGATAGCTTACGACAGATCCCATGGACTGCGGGATCACAAGCGTTTCCGTCGTTTTTCCGTCGTTTGCCGTGCGGTCGATCAGCTCTGCGAGCGCGTCCATTCCCTGCCCCGTCAGAGCCGATATGCAGACGCCCGATCTGTTTCTGCCGCCTGCGGGCGGTACGAAGCCGGCGTCGCGCACGTCGCATTTGTTGAACGCGTATATGACCGGCTTATCCGAGGCTCCGAGCTCGACGATAAGCTGTTCGGTTACGGCGAGCTGCGCCTCGTATTCCGGATCCGACGCGTCGGCGACGATGAGGATGGCGTCACAGTACATGACCTCCTCAAGCGTTGAGCGGAACGCTTTGATAAGCTGCGTCGGAAGATTGCGTATGAATCCGACCGTGTCCGTGAGCAGTACCTCCGTACCGGACGGAAGGGTGAATTTTCTCGTCGTCGGATCGAGAGTCGCGAAAAGCTTGTCCTCGGCAAGGATCCCCGCGCCCGTCAGATAATTGAGCAGCGTCGATTTTCCGGCGTTCGTGTATCCGGCTACGGCTATGCGGAAAATACCGCTTTTGTCTCGCTTTTCACGCTGAGTACGGCGGTTTTTCTCCATTTCCGCGATCTGTTCTTCAAGCGCCGCGATACGGCGTCTGACGTGACGGCGGTCGCTTTCAAGCTTTGATTCACCCGGTCCTCTCGTACCGATACCGCCTCCGAGCCTCGACATTTCCGTGCCGTGTCCGGACAGTCTCGGTATGGTGTATTTCAGCTGCGCAAGCTCGACCTGGAGCTTTCCCTCGCCCGTTCTCGCGTGCAGGGCGAATATATCGAGTATGAGCATCGGGCGGTCGATGACAGTGACGTCGCCTATCGCGTCCTCCGCGTTTTTGATCTGCGCGGGCGACAGCTCGCCGTCAAAGATAACGAGCTCCGCGCCGGTGCTCTCGCATATGTCTCTGATCTCGTACAGCTTTCCAGAGCCTATATACGTTCTTGCGTCCGGCGACTCTCTGACCTGTACGACCTCCGCGCAAAGCTCGCCGCCCGCCGTTTCGAGCAGTCTGCCGAGCTCCTCGAGGCTCGCCTCGCATTCGTGCTCGTCGTCGTGCGAGGTGCGCACGGAGACAAGCACGGCTTTCGTTATTTTTTCTTCTTCAAAAAGCTTTTCCATAAGTGCCCTCCTTTTTGTTGGAGATAAAACAAAAGGGACAAAACGATGCCTGATCGTCCTGTCCCGTTTGCTCGTGTGCTTATTTGACTTTTGCGTTCAGACGGCTCTTGAACTTATCAACGCGTCCGCCGCTGTCAACAAACTTCTGCTTGCCCGTGAAAAACGGATGGCACTTGGAGCAAATTTCAACGCGCATATTGCCCTTGGTGGATCTCGTCTTCACAACTTCGCCGCAAGCACAGGTGATCGTGCATTCCTGATAGTTGGGATGGATTCCTTCCTTCATTTCTATGACCGTTCCTTTCTTTCGGCACCCGCATTCCGTGGTCGGGGCAAAAAACGCTGCCTTATACACGGAACTTCCGGTATACCTCTGAACTGATTAAAAATCGTACGATATAGTATATCACATAAATTCCGTTTTTGCAAGATGTTTTCAGCGATTTTTTTAAATTATTTGTAAACACTTCAAAGCGTGCTTTCTATTTGCTCCTTCAGTCTTTCTATGATCTTTTTCTCGAGGCGCGATATGTACGACTGCGATATCCCGAGCAGATCCGCAACCTCCTTCTGCGTAAGCTCTCTGCCTCCGCGAAGTCCGAAGCGCAGCTCTATGATCTGTCTTTCACGCTCCGGGAGCGCGTCGACAAGGCGCTTGACCGTGTTCTTTTCCTCGTTTTCCTCTATGTTTTTCGAAACGCTGTCCGGATCCGAGCCGAGCACGTCGCCGACGAGAAGCTCGTTTCCGTCCCAGTCCACGTTTATCGGTTCGTCAAGCGACACCTCGGCTTTCAGATACGCGTTCTTTCTTATGTACATCAGGATCTCGTTTTCGATACAGCGCGAACAGTAGGTGGCGAGCTTTATGTTTTTATCTCCGTCAAACGTATTCACTCCCTTTATCAGTCCTATCGTCCCGATGGATATCAGATCCTCAAGCCCTATGCCCGTGTTCTCGAACCGCTTCGCTATATACACAACGAGACGGAGGTTGTGTTCTATCAGAAGCTTTCGTTTTCCGGGATCCTCCTTCATCGCCGCTATCGCCTCCGCTTCTCTTTCCGGCGACAGCGGCGGAGGAAGAGTCTCGGGACCGTTTATATAGAATATGAGCCGGTCGGAGTCAAGTTCCGCGAGCTTATCCGTCCCGAAAAGTCTTTTTATGAAAAATATCAGCTTCATTTTACTCTCCTTTACTGACATAACGAAGCGGGGACTATCCCGTCAAAACCGCCGAGCTCCGCGTCTCTGACCACGGCGACGACGGCGTCTCTGTCCGCGCCGCAGACGGTGACGCTCCGAGGCACGAAGCCCCGGAGCAGACATTTTCCGGAAACCGTACCGCCGGGTATGAGTCTTATCCCTTCAGACGCCTTGATCTGCTCGGAGCAGAGCGCGTCGTAAAGCTCGGGTGAAACGCATTCCTTTACCGCCTCCGCGTTCGTTATTATCACCGGCGCTCCGCTCAGCGGCTCACGCAGAAGCGCGCCGCTGTCCGACAGACACCTGAGCCTTACTGCGCCGCGGTCGCCGCAGACCGTGACGGTTACTTCTTTTTTAAGGCTCTGTCTGTTGTATATCCTGCCAGTGATAAACGAAAGCGCCGCGCTCACGGCGCCGGATATGAGAAAAACGCCGAGAGGTATATCCGACAGAGCCGGCGCGATATCCGAATTGACGTTCACCCCGCGCCCGAGCTTTGATAACAGAACGTAGCTCGCCGTGATGCCGCCGCCGATCAGCACCGAAAGCCCGTAAAACAGCGCGGCGCATTTCAGAAACGCGAAGCCCCTCACGCGCGGAAACGAGATAAGACACATGACGAACGCCGCGGCGGCGTTGCAGACGAGCGATACCGCGTTGTTTTCGATGAAAAGCGCGCCTACCGCGTAGATTCCGCCGAGCGCCGAGGCGATAACGAGCCTCCACGGATTCTGTCTGTGCCGCAATATCCTCGACGTACAGAAAAGCACCAGCAGATCCATGGAAAAATTTATAAGAAACAATACGTCGCCGTACACAACGCTGCCGTTCAATTTCCTCACCCCGAAACGATTCTACACCGCGCCGCGCGCGTAAAAACGCGAAAAAAAGAGGCGCGGGAAACTTTGTTCCCGCGCCGCAAGCGCGTATCATGAACCGGATACGAGGCGGAAAAGCTCCGCAACGTCACGGTTGTTTATCTCTTTGTCGCCGTTTACGTCGGCGGCTTCGATATCGAGCTCGCCCTCTCCCGAGGACAGGTACGAGAACAGCAGCACCACGTCGCGGTTGGTCAGCTCTCCGTCGCCGTTGACGTCGCCCCTGAGCTTTTCGGGCTCGGGCGGAAGCTCTTCCCAAACGGCGTAAAGCGTTACTTCACCGCGTTCGGTTTCCGATCTAATGAGTTCAAGCGTTTCAGGCTGTCCGTCAGGGGTGCGCGACCAGCCTTTGAATTCGAATCCCTGTCTGTACAGTCCGAGATCGTCACGGCCGAGCAGGCGGCTCTGTTCATCCGTTATCTGTCCGAGCGGCTTTCCGGTGGACACCACGGTCACGTTTCCGTTTTCGTCCGTACCGTAGATCTCCTCCGTCACGCTCTCGACGATGCGGCAGAAATCGGATATCGCCGACCAGCCGCTGTATTCTCCGAAAACGACCTTCGCCCAGGTATAACCGCCGTTATCGACTCTTTCGCCGTCCGGCTCGACCTCGAAGACGCTCTTATACGTCATCGTGATTATCTTTTTGTTCGACGTTCCGGGGCCTTCGCGGATTATGAGCCCTTCGCGGTCCGTGACCTCGTATTTATCGTACCGTCTGAGCGCGCCGACCTCGCCGCCGTTGACGTTGTAGCGGATCAGAAGTCCCTCCGGCTCGTTCGGCTCGGGCTCGGGTTCGGGCTCGGGCTCCGGCTCGGGTTCCGGCTCGGGTTCCGGCTCGGGCTCCGGCTCTTTTTCGTATACCGCATATAGCTGTACCGTGCCTGTGACGTATTTTGCGCGCAGCGCCGCAATGTCAAGCGCGCTGCCTTCCGACGAATCCGACCAGCCTCTGAAAATCATGCCGTCGTATATGAATCCGAGCCTGTCCGCTTCGGGCAAAGACGCGCCGTCTGACAGAGTCAGCGCATAGATCTTTCCGTCCGCGCTCTTTCTTACGTCGCCGTTTTCGTCTGCGTAAAACTCCGAATCATATACATCTCCGGTTTTTTCACACCATTCGGAAACTGATATGACGGACCATCCGGAATACTCGCCGAAACGCACCTGTATCCACGTGTATCCGTCCGCCTCAACGGTCTGAGCCCCGACGTCCGTGACGAATACGTCTTCAAATTTCATCGTCGTCACTTTATCCGCGGAAAGCCCTGCCGCCGTCCTTATTTTAAGTCCGTCCGGCGCGGTCACGGTGTATCTGTACGCCGTCACCGTGTTTTCGGTACGGGCGCCGTTCGCGTTGAAAACGGCTGTCGGCAGCGGAGACTGGCTTCCGCCGTCGTCGTTCCAGTACTTGTAATGCGCGACGTATCCGATGTACGACGAATCGCTTTCAAGCGCCATTTCTATCCTGTTGTACAGCTTTTCCCACGTTATCGCGGCGTTATGACGGACCGTATTGCGGTGGTCGTTGTTCGCGTCCGACACGTAGACGTATACGTCGTCCATGCCAGTGACGAATACGGAATGGTCAGCCGAGGATGAGCTTCTGTATCTTATGACGTCGCCAACGTGAAGCTTCGACAGCGCCGCGGCGCCGCGTTCTATCGTCCAGTCGTTTGAATAAAGTCTTTTCCCGGATCCGTAATACGTGGCGAATGAGCCGAAAATATATTTGCTTATCTCGTTTGCGAATCCGAAGCACTGCGTGCCGCGGAATTCGGCGAGATTGTCCCTGTACGTCGACCCGTCAGAGTAGACGTTTTCTTTGAACGACGCGAGGCGCTGCCCGAACAGCGACGCCGTCATCACCTCCGCCGCGGAGTATGCGGAGCTCTGTATAAGCACGGAAAAAAGCGCCGATATAACGAGAAACAGCGCAGTTATCCTTGATCGTATTTTTTGTTTTACCGTCATTTTTATCACCGTATTCTTTGTCGCATGCCGTCGAAAAAACCTCTTGTATTATTTATAACATATTTTAAGGCGTATGTCAACCGGAAAATCGACAGAATTCGCAGCAAATTCGAAAGAATAAAGGCGCCGGCGTCAACTTTTTTTCGTTTACCTATTGATTTTTTTCAAAATATGTGATATAATACATTGACATTAAGATAAAGGAGGGTGTGGTTCGGTGCCACACCCTATTGTAATGGTATGGGAACAAAGAAAAACATCACACAGCTCTGCGAGGAGCTGGCGGAGCCCGTTGCGGAAGAGCTCGGTTACGTCATATGGGACACGGAGTACGTGAAGGAAGGCGGCAGATATATCCTCCGCTACACGATCGACCGTGACGGCGGCGTCGGCATAGACGACTGCGAGAGATTCCACCGCGCGATAGACCCTCTGCTTGACGAGGCTGATCCGATCGAGGAAAGCTACACGCTCGAGGTCAGCTCTCCCGGGCTCGAGCGCGAGCTCAAATACGAATGGCATTACGAATGCTGCGTCGGCGACACGGTCGAGGTACATCTGTACAAGCCGGTCGAAGGAAGCAAGCTTTTCGTCGGAACGCTTCTGCCGCTCGACGAAAACGTCAACGTTGAAATATCGGGCAAAAAATACTCTTTCCCGAAAAATACTGTATCAAAAGTCAACATCTACTTTGACATCAAATCCATAAACCAGGAGGACAACGGAAAAATATGAATGCGGAATTATTCAGCGCGCTTGACGCGTTAGAGAAAGAAAAGGGCATATCGAAGGAATATATGCTCGACAAGGTCGAAACGGCTCTGATCAACGCCTTCACGAAGGCGTTTCCCGGCGGAGAGATCCAGGTAGTGCTCGATCCGGAGAAAAAGGAATGCAAGGTCTACCGTGTCAAGACCGTAGTCGCCGAGGTAGAGGATCCGGCGAAGGAGATCAGTCTCGAGGAAGCGAAAAAGCTCAGCCGCAAGCACGTGCTCGGCGGGCTTGTAAAAGAAGAAATCAAGACAAAGAATTTCAGCCGCACCGTCGCGCAGTCCGCAAAGCAGGTCATAATCCAGGGCATACGCGAGGCTGAACGCGGAATGCTCCGTCAGGAATACGAGAGCAAGCGCGAGGAGATCATCACGGCGACGGTCGAGCTTATCGACCCCGATACCGGCTCCATCGTCGTGAACCTCGGCAGCAGCAACGCCGTTCTGATCAAAAGCGAACAGATCCCCGGCGAGCATTACGAGCCCGGCGACCGTATAAAGGTATTCGTAACCGAGGTCAGCAAGGAATCGAAGGGCAGGCTCGTGACGATATCCCGCGTGCATCCCGGACTCGTCAAGCGTCTGTTCGAGCTGAACGTTCCCGAGATCGCCGACGGTACGGTCATAATCAAGAACATCACCCGTGAAGCGGGTTCGAGAACAAAAATGTCCGTCTATTCACGCGACGAAGCCGTCGATCCGATCGGCGCCTGCATAGGCAACAAGGGCGCGCGTATCGCCGAGATCGTGAACGAGCTGCACGGCGAGAAGATAGACGTCATCAAATACTCGGAGGATCCGGCTGAATACATTTCCGCCGCTCTGTCCCCCGCGGTCGTAAAGAACATAGAATTCGACGGCGAGCGCTCCGCGAAAGTGACCGTCGCCGCGGATCAGCTTTCACTCGCGATAGGCAAAGAAGGTCAGAACGCGCGTCTCGCCGCCAAGCTGACCGGATGCAAGATCGACATCAAGGCTGAATAATGACACAGGCAAGGAAGATCCCGCTGCGTCACTGCACGGGATGCGGAGCCGAGGCTCCTAAAAGCGAGCTGATACGCGTGGTCCGTTCACCCGAAGGCGTCATTTCGATCGACTTCAAGGGAAAAAGCTCCGGGCGCGGCGCCTATCTGTGCCGCAAAGTTGCGTGTCTGCAAAAGGCGAGAAAAACAGGCAGACTCGGCAGATCGCTCGGCGTGACGATCCCGGACGACGTGTTCGCGGCGCTTGAAGAGGAGCTTGACGCCGATGAGTAAGACGCTGTCTTATATCGGTCTCTGCCGCAAGGCGGGAAAGCTCGTTCCCGGTACTCAGCTTGCGACGGAAGCCGTCAGAGCCGGCAAAGCCGTGCTGTGCGTCTTATCGTGCGACGCGTCTGACAACACGGCTAAACGCATCAAGGACAGCTGCTCTTATCACGGCGTCGGATGCGTTGTGCTCCGGTCCACGTCGGAGGAACTCGGCAGCGCGCTCGGACGCGAAAGCATCGCCGCCGCCGCGGTGACGGATCCGGGCTTTGCCGAAATGATAAAAAGATCATTGTGACGAATTCATACGACAGTACAAATCCATATGAAAGGAGCCGCGCGCGCGTGCGATGGCGTACCGCGGCGGCGAGGGGACATATATGATTTCAAACGCTAAATACAAAATCAACAACCTGTCAAAGGATCTTGGATTGAAAGCCAACGATCTCATAAACATACTGAAGGCTCACCCGGGCGAAGGAGCCGTCCACACCTCGTCGATCGACGAGGAGGATTTCGCCGTAATATTCTCCGTTCTGACGGAGGAGAATCAGATAAGCGGGCTTGAGGATTATCTCGCCGGACGCGCGGACGTCGCGCCCGAGCACCGCCCCGCCCCCAAAAAGGCTCCGGAGCCCGAGAAAAAGGAACCGGAGAAAAAGCCGGCGGAGCAGGAGAGCAAGCCCGAGAACAAACAGAAGGAGCCTGTGAAGCAGCAGGAGCAGCCACCGAAAAAGCAGGAGGCCCAAGCCCCCGAAAAGAAAGAGGCGAAGCCGCAGAACCGCGTGGATCAGTTCAGAAACCAGCAGCAGAAGCAGCAGCAGAAACAGTCTCAGCAGAAGGAGCGCGAAAAGCAGAAGCCGCAGCGCCCGAACGAGAAGGAACGCCAGTCGAAGATCATCACCCAGAGCGGCGGCGGTCACGGCGATTCGACTCCCGTAAAGCAGAAAACGAGGATCATAGACACGAGATCCGCAAACGTGGAGCTCGGCAAATACGACGAGCATCTTGACACGTTCGTATCCGAGCGCGACAGCAGCAATTACAGCAAGGACCGTCAGAAAATAAAGAAGAAGAACGAAAAGGGTCAGGACAAGGGCACCAAAGCGAAGACCGAGCGCGATAAAGAGCTTGAGCGCAAGGAGAAAAAGAAGCGCGAGGTGTTCGAGAACGCGAAGCACGCTCAGCTTCACGTACAGATCCCGGACGCCATCACCGTCGGAGAGCTTGCCTCGCGTCTGAAGGTAACGGCGGCTGAGGTCGTCAAGCGTCTTATGATGATGGGCTCGATGCTCACGGTCAACGACGTCGTCGACTACGACACCGCGTACCTCATAGCCGACGATCTCGGCGTTGCCGTATCCAAGGAAGTCGTCGTCACGATAGAAGAAAAGCTTTTCGACGAGAAGGAAGACAACCCCGAGGATCTGAAGGAGCGCGCCCCCGTCGTCTGCGTCATGGGTCACGTTGACCACGGTAAGACTTCTCTGCTCGACGCGATCCGTCACACGCACGTTACGCGCGGCGAGGCGGGCGGCATCACACAGCATATAGGCGCTTACCGCGTAAAGATAAACGGACGCGATATCACGTTCCTTGACACTCCCGGCCACGAAGCGTTCACCGCAATGCGTCTGCGCGGCGCTATGGCGACGGATATCGCCGTCATAGTCGTCGCCGCCGACGACGGCATCATGCCGCAGACCGTTGAAGCGATAAACCACGCGAAAGCCGCGGGCGTCACCGTCATAATCGCGATAAACAAGATGGATAAGCCTCACGCGAACCCCGATCAGGTCAAGCAGGAGCTTATGAAATACGACCTCGTTCCCGAGGAATGGGGCGGCGACACGATCTGCGTGCCCGTCTCGGCTCTTACCGGAATGGGAATTGACGATCTGCTTGAGAACATCCTTCTCGTCGCCGACGTCAAGGAGCTCAAAGCGAATCCGAACAGATCGGCAAAGGGTATCGTCATCGAGTCGCGCCTTGACAAGGGACGCGGACCGGTCGCGACCGTGCTCGTCCAGAACGGTACGCTCAAAAGCGGCGACGTAGTCATCGCCGGCACCGCCGTCGGACGCATACGCGCGATGAAAAACGACAGAGGCGAAAACGTCAAAACCGCCGGTCCTTCCGTTCCCGTTGAGATAACGGGTCTGTCCGAGGTACCGTCCGCAGGCGACACGTTCGACGCCGTCGCCGACGAGCGTATGGCACGCGAGCTTGCCGATCAGCGCAAGGCGAAGGAAAAGGAAGCCGAGCTCGGAAGCAGAACGAGAGCGACGCTCGAAGACTTCATGTCAGACGAAGCAGCCGGCATGAAGGAGCTGAAGCTCATCGTCAAAGCCGACGTCGGCGGTTCTGCCGAAGCCGTCTGCGCTTCTCTTTCAAAGCTGCAGAACGAGGAGGTCCGCGTAAAGATCATCCACAAGGCCGTGGGCGGCATAACCGAGGGCGACGTAATGCTCGCCGCCGCGTCTGACGCCATAATCATCGGCTTCAACGTCACCGCCGACAGAACGGCGAGAGAATCCGCCAAGGCTCAGGGCGTTGAGATACGCACGTACACGGTCATATACAGCTGCATCGAGGACGTCGAGGCGGCTATGAACGGAATGCTTGCGCCGAAGTTCCGCGAAGTCATAATCGGTCACGCCGAGGTCAGACAGACGATCCACGTTCCGTCCGTCGGAACGATCGCCGGCTCGTACATCCTCGACGGCAAGGTCACGAACAAGTCGTTCATCCGCGTGCTGCGTGATTCGGTCATCATATTCGAGGATAAGATCTCATCGCTCAAGCGTTTCAAGGACGACGTCAAGGAGGTCAACTCCGGATAC
This sequence comes from uncultured Ruminococcus sp., assembly GCA_902762505.1. GTDB lineage: Bacteria > Bacillota > Clostridia > Oscillospirales > CAG-272 > UBA1248. Next base: position 31,209 of record CACWOQ010000031.1, read on the forward strand.
GAATGCGGTATCGGGCTTGAAAAATTCAACGATATCCGTGAGGGCGACGTACTCGAAGCGTATATAAATGAAGAGATAAAGAGATAGTATTATAAAATCTTCCGGCGGGATCACGTGATCCTGCCGGTTTTTTGCCCGGCGCCATGCTGCGCCGTTATATCCGGCTCTATTTTTTACATTGTTTTCTTTAATGTAACGATTATTTTACAATTATTTGCTATAATTAAGGCGTACACAGTATTTACTTTGCTTGTTATTAAGGAGAATGCAAATGAAAAAAACACTTTTAACCTTAGCTATATCGTTCTCCCTGCTGTTAACGGGATGTCACAGCAGCGTTCTTAACGATTCGAGACCGGATGATCTGAAAACTTCGGATACCGATTATCCGGTCAAAGAGCTGCAGTACGATTGGTCTTATTATAACACGTCCGATGAGCTCACGGCGGCAGCAACGGATATTTATTCCGGCACAGTCACCGATATTTCTTTTGAAATAGTTGACGAGATGACTGGACTTTACGTGCATGATTTCAGCTCCGTTGATAAAGAATACGCCCGGAAGAACTACGCTCTTGTTACGATATACACTGTTTCGGTCACAAAAAACCATAAGGGAAGCAGTAAGACTGAAATGAAAGTAGCAAATTTGGGCGGCATTTCAGGTTACAGAGAGGAAGAACAACATGATCTCCTTGTCCTTGCAGGTTTAGACGACAATAAAATACCGGTGGTCAAAAACGGATGCAGTCTTGCAGTCGGAAATGAATACGTTTTCTGCGTATTCAGGTTCCCGGAAAGCTACGGACTTGATTACGATCATGCGATAAATCCACACCAGTACGCCCATAAGATCGATTCATCAAATGCAAAAGCCATAATATACAGCTGTAAATGACCGGTCCGGTCGTGATAAAAGAGAAAATAAAGAGATAAAACAGCAAAGCGTTCAAAAGGACGTCCGATGCAAAGCGGACGTCCTTTTGCGTTCATCCGGGACACGATTCACGGACACGGATTTTTTTAACACAAAAAAACGAAACCGTATTGACAACGGCTTTTTCGCCGTGATATAATATAAGCGAAGCAATGCGCAGACAACGCGCGCAAATAACACCTTTGCCCGACCGGCAAAGAAAAGGAGAAAATATGAAAAAAACCGTTACAAGCTTAGACGCGTTCAAGGAAGACCAGACCGAGCATAAAATCGACGCTTCGAGAAAGCTCAAGGTCGCGATCATCGGTACAGGCTGGATCGCCGGCGCTCATATGCAGGAGTACAAGCAGATGCCCGACGTGGAGGTCGTCGCCGCGGCTGACCTCATACCCGACAAAGCGTCGGACTTTATGAAAGCGTGGGGATATCCCGACGCCCGCTGCTATCTGTCCTGCCACGAACTGCTTGAAAACGAGCCGGAGCTTGACGCGGTATCTATCTGCACCTACAACACCCAGCACGCGCCCTGCGCGATAGACGCGCTCGAGCACGGCGTAAACGTTCTGCTTGAAAAGCCGTTCACCGTAACGCTCGACGAGGCGCTTGACGTTATGAGAGCCGAGAAAAAGAGCGGCAAGATCCTCTCCATCGGCTTCCAGCCGAGATTCAATCCGAACATGCAGATGATAAAGAAAATAGTTGAATCCGGCGAGCTCGGAAAGATCTACTACATTCAGACCGGCGGCGGACGGCGGAGGGGAATTCCCACGCCATACGGCACTACGTTTATTGAGGAAAAAACTGCCGGGATCGGCGCGGTGGGCGATATCGGCTGCTATTCGCTGGACATGGTGCTGAACGCCGTCGGATATCCAAGACCGCTGACAGTGTCGGGGTACAAATCCAACTTTTTCGGAACCCGGCCGGACTATTATCCCAATCATCCGGAGTATGCTTCGAAATTCCAGGTGGACGACTTCGCGGCGGCTTTTATCCGTCTGGAGGGCGATATTGTGCTGGATTTCCGCATTGCATGGGCCATGAACATGGATACCCCCGGCGATACGGTCATTCTGGGCACGGAGGGAGGGTTGCGCATTCCCTCAACAGAGTGCTGGAACGGCTCCGTAGGCGGTCCGATGAAGCTGTATCAGGAGGTCTGCGGACAGCAGACGGAAACTGTGATTCCGATTATTCAGACAAAGGACGATCTGTTTGATCTCAAGATCCGTTCTTTCCTGGACGCGATCAAGAACGGGACGCCGTCGCCGGTGCCGTCTTCGGAAATCATTTACAACCAGGCAATTATCGACGGGATTATCAAATCCGCACAGGCAGGACACGAAATAGCGATTGAAATTCCGGAAATCTAACCCAATAACGAACAACCCGGAGTCCGAGTCAGCCGGACTCCGGGTTTTTTTCAAGATCAGAAGGTGATATCCTCCCGCTTCGCGGGCAGCGGCGCCTCGTCTCCCAGATAGAAGGAGGCAAAGCCCACCTGATTATAGCAGATGTTCTGGTTCGCTACAGAATTGCGATACCACGGATCATGCATCAGGCAGCGGATTCCGTATTCAGTGGGTGCCAGCGTACGCACGATGACGATATGATTGTCCTCATCCGTCAGAATCAGCTCTTCACGCCAGTCGCCGAACAGGTCCGCCTTGAGGGTGGGCGTACGCTTGCTGCCGGTGGAAATCAGGCCGGTTGTGAGATAGGGAGAAAACGCCAGCGTGTCGGGATCCGGGACATGCACCTCGCTGCCGTTGCACGCATAATGGGTCAGTCCGGGACCGAACCAGACGGCATTCTCGC
>CACWOQ010000032.1 GCA_902762505.1 uncultured Ruminococcus sp.
CCCCCCACGGACCCGAACGCGATGATCCGGCAGAGCCGGATCATAAAGGCGAAAACAGCCGTTTAAGTTATCAGTTATCAGTTATGAGTTATGAGCGCTCCGCGCCCCATCAACTTATAGAGTTGATGGAGGGGAAGAGGGGGGGTTTGGGGCGCAACACACAAATAGAGGTATGTCGTGTGTTTTTTAGTTTTTAATCGATTATTCCGATGAAACGATAACAGATATCGATTTTTTGAGTTCTGTTGCCGTTTTCGTCTTTTTCGGGTTTGTGTATAAGTATCTTTTCGATAAACTCGTTCAGTATTTCGGCGTTTAGTTCGGTGATATCGGTATACTTGCCGATGATGGCAAGTCATGATCCGACGTTCGCTTCGGTCTGTTTGGTCTTTGCCAAAACTTCTTCGGATTTAACGATATCCGTTTCAAGCGACGTCTGTTCGTTCTCGTAGTTTTTCATCATCATACAGTATGTTTTCTCTGATATTACACCCTTTTCTCTGTTCTCAAACAGTCTGCATATCCTCTGTTTGCCCATTCCCTGCGCGGTCAGTTCAAATATCCTTTGAACGATCCCCGCGGTTTCCGGATCCGGTATCATAATTTAATAATTCATCTTCATTCCGTATATAATTGTCGTTTTTCTTATCGACAGTGTCATATAGAACGATGATAACGCGCACACGGCGGCGTTTACGGCAATACAGACGCCGAGCGCCTCAAACGGATATGCAAACGGCAGCATTGTTTCAAATGAGAATATCATATACATCGCCATATTCGATAAAAGCGTAAACAAAACCGTGAAGACGCTCAGATATATAAACAAATACAGCGAGGATATGACCGACAGCGCCGTAAGGTCGGGCAAAGACGCTCCGAGAGAGCGCAGAGCTGCGTAATCGCTTTTATGTGTGTCAAAAGACGCGGCTGACGCACAAAGTGACGCAATAACGCATAATATAAGGATCAGCGCGCAAAACCCGGCGACGTACGGGAAAGCAGAATACTGATAAGGCATAACGGCTTGCCGTCCGCGCTGAAGTTCCCCCTGTCGGTCGTATACGAACCATGAATACAGAAAAACAAACAGGCTATGTGCAAAAACCGTACCGAATAAGAGCGTAAGGTTTTTCCCTTTTTCGTTAGTATATAACTGTCCGGACAGCTTGCCTTTATAGCCAAAAAGCTTTGATAAAAACCGGCTCACAAGACTTTCACGCAGAGCGATATTGATTTTTGTCTGATATTTAAGCACGGATATTACCGTCATACGACTCAGCTTTGCCGCCGGTATAAGAGACGATATAACGACTGCGGCGAACGAAATGATAAACGAAAAAACGGCGGCCCCGGCTGAAAAGTTATACGTATATCCTTTTGACATCGAAAAAACAGTTCCGGAGAAAACGTGAGCCGCATACGTGCCGCAGACCGCGCCGAGCGGGGTCGAGATAAGCGCGTATATCGCCGCCTCACAGCACAGCACGGCTGTTTTTTGCCTTCTGTCAGCTCCGCAGGACGAAAACACGCCAAGCAGATGCATTATCCGGTTATAGCATACAGACAATGCTGAGCATATCATAGCACATCCGGCAATTATGACCGCAGACGAGATGAAAAATACCAAAAATATGGTCTGATATATCAGAAAATCTATCCCTTGAGAATCGAATATTCCATATTTGTAAATCTGTACCGACAAGTAAAAAATGAAAGATATCAACACAGATGATACCGTGATGCAGAAAGCGGTAAAAGGGATTGACCGTTTTCCCGCGCGAAATGCGGCAAGCGCCATTTTTACAACAGCCATATGCTCACCCGCCTGTATCCGAGACGATCAGGCCGTCTTTTAACTCTATCTGCCTGTCCGTGCAAGCGGCTATCCGGCTGTCGTGCGTAACGATGATAACGGTCTGCCCGTATTCTTTATTGCACTGCTTTAAAAGATCAATCATTATATCCGCGTTTTTGCTGTCGAGATTGCCGGTCGGCTCGTCCGCTAAAAGTATGGGCGCGCCGGTCATCACCGCTCGCGCCGCGGCGGCTCTCTGCTGCTGACCGCCGGACAGCTGCGTCGGGTAGTAAAACTCGCGGTCTTTAAGCCCTGTCAGAGAAAGAAGCTCCGTCAGCCGCTTTTCATCCGGCTTTTTGCCTGAAAGCATAAGCGGCAAAAGAATATTGTCCCGGACGTTCAGCATAGGTACGAGGTTGTAGAACTGATAAATAATGCTCACCGTTTCACGCCTGTATTTTGCGAGCATTTTTTCGGGTAAGGAAAAAACGTCGGTACCGTCAACGGTAAGGCAGCCGCCGCTTGCCGTCTCAACACCGCCGAGAATATGCAAAAGAGTTGATTTTCCCGATCCAGACGCACCGGTCACGGAAATAAGCTCGCCGCGGCGGACCTCAAATGATACGCCGTCAAGCGCGCGAACGTTTTCAAATCCCACGTCATATTCTTTTGTCAATTTGTCTGCATTTATAATGACGTCGTCCATCTGACGCTCCTTTCATATCAGCCTGTATTGCGGATATTGCCGTGCTCCGCCCCCGCTCTGTTCGAAACCGGAGCATTTATTCCGGCAGAACATTTTCCGTTCCGCTTTGTTACCGTAACGTAATAAACTGAATTCCGCCAGGATTCTTTATACTCGGCGCACGGATCAAGGTCTGTATCTCTGATCTGTCGCTTTAACCCGTATTTTGTCAAAACCTCGTCGAATTCATCAACGGTTGATTCAACGGTAAGACCGAAAAACGTTACGCCGGGATCGGTTATGTAGATATTCGTTACGTATTGCCCGGCTCCCATATAATTCGGCCACGAAGAAACAAGATATTTAACATACTCTTCCGGCTCAATAAACGCGCCGTTTTCATCAAACTGCGGCTTGTACGACTTTCCGATATATTCGTGAAAATAGCCGTAAGATTTGATTTTTGCTTTACTCATGATTTTTTTCTAAATATACAATATTGTATTCTTTTTGTAATCCATGATTTTCTCCAAATAATTTTGCCCCGGTGTTTTTGGGCAAGAGAAACAATAACGTCCCGGTTTAATTGAATTTCTTTTTTTGAAAAACCAGCGCACCCGCTGTGATCGACAAAACAAGCACGGCGAGACTGTATAACAAAGCCTCATACAGAAATCTCTGCTCTTCCTCCGTCTCCTCGCGTACAAAACGCATCCGGTACGTCGGGTTATCATATCCGGGATCGCCCGGAGAATAAACCGATGACAGTTCTTCTATCTTCTCATCCGAATATATATACGGCGTAAGGATATTCTGATACTGCGTAATATCGTAAAACGGATTCGCTTTATACAGCTGCAGTATGATCGCCCTTGCCGCGCCGCCTATATACTCCGGATTTTTTTGTTTTATTTCAGTCAGATTTCCCGAGTCCTGCTCGTATATTATCCCGTTTTCACTGATATGTTCGTTTTCTTTATCAGATACGTAAAATATCAGATATTCCGGTTGTCTCAAAAGGTCCTCCGTAATGCCGTTTGCGATAACTGATACGAATACGAAAATGACGCTTAAAACGACGGACAACACCTTTCTGCCGCTGACTGCTGAAAAGAACACGAAAACCGAGCAGAGCGATAAGTTTATCAGATAAAATCCTGCCGCGACCTCAAACGCAAGCAAACCAGGCAGCCGGCTTACAAAGCCGGTATTCAAAACGGCTGACAAAGCGATGTTGATAAAAAAGAAAGCGGAAACGACTATATATGCCGACAAAAGCTCCGAGAAAAATATCTGCATCCTGCCGCTGCCGCATATTATTTTGTTTTTCGCGCATCCGCAGAACTCGCCGCTCACTGTTATCGAGATCAGAATTGATAAGATCACGTTCTGAGCCAAAAACGTATAAAGACTGAGCCCGTTTCTGTTTCTGATATAAAGCGCGAATATTACGGCGGATACGGTTAACAACGCGGCTGAAACGTATAAAAATCTGCTGTGCATATATCTGTAAAGTGCGGATCGGATAAGTTTAAGCATTGATCTCACCTCCCGTCAGCTCTAAGAAATACGTTTCAAGACTCTCGTCCACCTCGCGTACGGTCAACAGTTCGCAGCCGGACGCGGAGAGATTGCTTACAAGCTCGGATATTTTGAATTCTTCGTAAATGGCCGCGTGCTTTTCGTCTTTTATCTCATAAGGCAAGCCCATTTTATCAAGCGCGACTGAAAGAGCTTTTGTATCCGTCACGGTCAGCTCAAAGCACTTTCTGAAAGAAGACTGAAGCTGATTTGCGTTTATCTGCCGCACAACTCTGCCGGAATCCATTATACAGTAATCCGTCGCTATCTTTGAAAGCTCGTCAAGGAAATGGCTTGAAATAACAAACGTTATATTCTGCTCTCTGTTAAGGCGCAGGATAAGCTCGCGTATCTCAACGATGCCCTGAGGATCGAGCCCGTTTACCGGTTCGTCCAAAAATACGATGTCCGGCGAGCCGACAAGTGCGAGCGCTATTCCGAGCCGTTGTTTCATCCCGAAAGAAAACCTGCCCGCAGTCTTTCTGCCCGTGTTTTCAAGTCCGACGAGCTTTAAAAGCTCCTCCGGGTCAAACGACGGCAATCCGAGCGCCTCTGCCTGTATGCGCAGATTTTCCTTTGCCGTCATATCCGGATAAAGCATAGGCTTTTCTATCATTGCGCCTATGCGTTTTCTTTCGTTTTTAATTTTTTTGTCATCGGATGATACGCCGAAAAGCGTATATTCACCGCCGTCCGCTCTCTGCAGATCGCATAAAATCCGCATAAGTGTCGTTTTTCCCGCACCGTTTTTTCCTATAATACCGTAAACAGAGCCTGACGGAACGTTTATATCAGCTTCGTCAACAGCTTTATGCTTTCCGTATTTTTTTGACAGAGCGGATGATGTGATAACATATTCCATAGTATTTCCTTTAAATTATAAATAATGATATTTTGCGCCTGAACGCGTCCGGTGATCAGCTTTTTCAATGCTTTCTATTTTTGATAATACTGCGCCTGGGCGTACCATAGCTGCCGATACTTGCCGTCTTCATCCGACAAAAGCTCGTCGTGACTGCCGTGCTGGATTATCTGCCCCTCATGGAAAACGGCTATTTCATCGCAGAATTTACAGCTTGAAAGGCGGTGGCTTATGTATATCGCAGATTTCCCTTTTGCTATATCGTTGAATTTTGAGTATATATCAGCCTCGGCTATCGGATCAAGCGACGCCGTCGGTTCGTCGAGGATGATGAACGGCGCGTCCTTATAAAGCGCCCGCGCTATCGCTATTTTCTGCGCTTCGCCGCCGGAGCATTCCACGCCGTCCGGATCGTAGATCTTGCCCATATACGTGTCTATGCCTTTTTCGTATTCGGCAAGCTTGTCGGCAAACCCGGCTGATTCAAGGCATTTTTCGACCTTTTTCCTGTCTGTTATCGGTCCCGATGAAACGTTTTCTCCGAGCTTGAATTTTGTTATATAAAAATCCTGGAAAACGACCGCGAACATACGCATATATTCGCCGTAATCGTATTCTTTGATATTAACGCCGTTATAAAGTATTTCTCCCTCGGTGGGGTCATACAGACGGCAGAGCAGCTTTATGAACGTCGTTTTCCCCGATCCGTTCATGCCGACGGCGGCGAGACGCGAGCCGGGTCTGAATTTTATGCTGACGTTTTTCAGCACGTAATCATCCGTGCCGGGATATTTGAATGATACGTTTTTGAATTCTATGCCGCCCGACTCCTTCCGCGGAGGCTCGACCCTGCGCGTGCCCTTTTGCAGCGAGCTTTTCATATCAATCAGCTGAAAATCAAGCTTTAAATACGCCGCGTTGTTTTTGATATCACCGTAAAATTCGATAAGCATGCCTATACCGGAGAATACGCGCATCGTTGAGGCGGTATACTGCGTTACCATACCGACGCCGAAAGCCCCGGATACCGCTTTTATACAAATATATGCGTTTACCGCCGCACTGAACAGGACGCTCAGCCCTGTCGACAGAGCGGAATACACGCCTACGGGGTATTTTGAAAGCTTGGCGTAAAAACCTTTTGATTCAAACGCAGATTCTTTGTTCGCTATATATTTCCCGCAGAATCTTTGCTGATTGTATATGCGGATATCCGCCGCGGCTTCATCGTCCCAGCCGAGCCAACCGAAATGCCAGAAGAATCTGTTACCCAAAACGTGTGCTTTTGCGTTTTTTGCCCATATCGCACCTGATTTGTTGTTCAAAACCGAACTGACAGCGATCAAAGCGCCCATAACACATGCGGCGACTACCGCTATCCACGGAGTTTCCGCAAGAGCAGACGCCGCGTTTTCCCCGGTTTTGCTTGTAAAGAGCGAAACCGTGAGCGCGATACCGCCGGCTATAGAGAATATCTGCTGAAAGAAAGTGTCAAAGCAAAATACGACGCGCGCAAATCCTCCTCCGGCGTAGCTGCCGATCGTTTCCATCGCCGCTATAAGCTCGTGCGTTTTGGGGTTGTCAAGATCCGCGTAGTCAAGCGACGCTTTCTTCTCTATAAAAATACGGTCCACCGCAAACCAGAACGACGTATCCTGTACGTCGCGCCATTTTCTGATAAAAGCGGATATAAGAGCCGATGCCGCCGTGACGGCGAGAGTAAGTATTACGAGGAATTTCAGTCTCGCCGGGTCTCTGTCGCCCGCCAGCTCGTCTATGATACGCGCGGAAAGCCATATCTCCGCATAGGGCGTCAGAACGTCCCATATTGACGCGATCAGTCTCGAGGCTATCATCTGCGGTCTTTTGCGGTATATTATCCCGAAAGCGCGCCAGTTCATTTTAAACGCCTGTACAAAAGATATTTTTTCTTCTTTATCTTTATTCTTCATCCTCTTCGCCCTCCTCTCTGTAATATTTGCTCTGCACTTCAAACAATTCGGCGTATTTCCCGCCCGCCGAAAGCAGCTCTTCATGACTGCCTTCTTCGGCGATCACCGCGCCGTCAAGCAAAATTATCCTGTCGCAGAAGCGTGTGGATGCGAGGCGGTGGCTGATATATACCGCCGTTTTGCCTTTTGTCATTTCGTCATATTTGCCGTAAATATCCGCCTCGGCTAACGGATCAAGCGCGGCGGTCGGCTCGTCGAGCAGCAAAAACTGCCCGTCCTTATACAAAGCGCGAGCAAGCATCAGCCGCTGGCGCTCGCCGCCGGATAGCTCTATCGCGTCGTCAAAGACTTCTTTATTGAGGTGCGTTTCATAACCGTTTTGCAAACTCGTTATCTTTTCGTCAAGCCCGGCCTGTTTTGCACAGTAAACGACCCTTTCCATATCCGTTTCGCCGCCGCTCTGCGCTATGTTTTCCGCTATCGTTCCGGCTATTACGCCGAACTGTTGAAATACAGCGGAAAACAGCCTGTAGTATTCGCCCCTGTCGTATTCTTTTAAATCCGTACCGTTTACAAGAACTTTTCCGCCGGTCGGATCGAGCAGCCCGCATATTATCCTTGCAAGTGTTGTCTTTCCCGCTCCGTTCAAGCCCACAACGGCGATCTTCTCACCCGGCTTCAAGGTCAGGTTTATGCCGGACAAAACGTCTTTTTCGGTGTCAGGGTAGCGGTAGCTGACGTTTTTCAACTCCAGCGTTTCAATGCGCTTTGGTATTATACCGCCCTTGAATTTGAAAGGCTCCGGATATTCAAGAAATTCGCGTACGGAAGAAATATCAAGGCTGTTTTTATAAAGAGCGTTGAGTCCTCCGAGTATGCCGTTTACCTGACCGGTAAAGCCGCCGACGACTGCGAAAAGCAGGGTGAACGCAGCCACGTCCATATCGCCGCGTACGACCGCGCCGATAAGATACACGTACGCCGCGCCGTTACGCAAAAACGTAAGTATAATGTTTACGATCTTAGACCAGATATAAACGCCCGCGGCTTTATGGTGATACGCAGTCATAAGATCGTCCGCCGCTTTTGCGAGATCCGTAAGCCACGGCTGCATATTGAAAATGCGTACGTCCTTTGCCGCGTAAAGCGAATCCGATACCTCGTTTACGTACCAGCGGCGGTGCGATATTCTGCTTTGCTCCTCCCTGTGGCGGTAACCGTAGCCGTTTATGTAATTCGTTACAAAATAACCGATAAGCGACGTTACGACGACAATAACGAACAAAAGCGGTTCGGCGCTCGTCAGCATTATCAGATATATGACAAAACTGACCAGGCTTACCGCAATGCCGTACAGCGCTTCCCACACCGCCTCGACCGCGCGTCCGTTGCCGCCGCAGTGATCGTACGCGCCGCGGCAGAGATCGCGAAATTTCTTTTCAAGCCTGCACTGAAACGATACGGTACACGCCTTGTCGTTGACCTGCTTCAATATATGCGTTCGCACGGAAACGCGCGGATACGTCTTGCCAGTGTTTATATACGACTGTATCATCGACAGCGCCGCCATAGAGCCATAGACCCATAAAACCGTCAAAAGCAGTTTTTCAAGCGGCAGATTATCCTGCAAGCCTTTGATCACAAGCGGCGCAGCGTATACGCCGAGAAGGTTGCTGCCTACGGCAATAACTACCAAAACCGCAATAACGACTATTACCTTTTTCTCTTTTGCCTCCGCCGCAGTCTTTAACATAAAAGATACGTTTTGAAGCATATTGTACTTTGGCTTCGGCTTTTTTTCTTTCTTTTCTTTTTTCATTAAATAACCTTTTTCAGCTGTTTTTTAAATTATAACAAATAAAAATCCCAAAGTCAACGATTTGGGATAATGCATATAAAATGGGATAAACGACGAAAAAAACCGGTCTTATTATCACTGCAAGCGGTGCTTTTAATCGTTTCCGATCAGATCATACTTTGATATAATATCCGCCGGTCTCTTTGCCTGCTCATCAAGCTCCCATTTGTTATCTGCGTACTTATAACAGTAAACGCCTATATCACCGGATTGTATCCAGATATTATAAGAATCGCTCTCCCAGCATATTCCCCAAAAGTCCATTGAGCGCGCCGGTGTAAACGAATAAACCTCTTTATCCGTTTCTTTTTCATACACCGTAACCTTTACCGCTTGTTCGGATGTTGTCTGCGCGGCGTAATATTTGCCGTCATAGCTTTCCGTCTTTTTGTTTGTAAAACTGCCCCAGCTGTTTTTTCGAGTGTCATTTATACAACCATATACCGCAAGCGACACAATAGTCAAAGCAAGTATTATTGCAATGAGTTTTCCTGTGTGTTTCATAAAAAGTCCTCCGAAAGATTTTGAATATATACTTTTTAATATATTACGAGATCACCTGACGCAAAGCTTATTGTTTTCTGTAAACCGGTATTTCCTAATCTTCAAAATCCGAAAAAGATTTTGTCAATTACTCACTTTCTGAAAATACGTTTGATTTTTTCAAGAAACGATATTTTTTATCACATTTATCATATCTCCAGATTTTCTCTGAATCCAACGGTATGCCGTCATTCAGATACGCAAAAAAAGCTGAATCAAAGCCTTCCCAAGCAAGTATATCTTTTTCTGCCAAAGAGTAATAATCATCAAAATAGAACATATCGCCCCAAATTTCAACGTCAAAATCGCCGAGGTCTCCAATATGCGAGGTTATCGCATTCATAGAGGAAACGACTTGACCTTTTTCCATCTTTCCGGACTCATATGCTTCCTTAAAAAACAGTCTCAGTCTTTCGCAAACAGTTTTTTCGTCAACCGGCTGCTCAGAGCGATATTGTCTCAGAACAGATATAATTTTATTCTTATCAGATCCGCAAGAAGATAATTCCAGTGTAATATTACTCAAAGGGTTTTCTGATTCTATACATGAATCAAGCCATTCATCGTATTCATCCGAAAATCCGATAACTAAAAGACTCTCGTAATAAAATGCATCTTCACGATTCATATGCAGCCTCTTTCCTTAATCAATATTATATCACAAGAATCGTGCAAAAACGAAAACAGGGACAAGTGAAGCGAAATTGGGATAAGTGCAGCGTTTTTTACCCCTGTCCCCTGCTTATTTTAACTTTTACGTCTGTTCCGGCAGTATGATCTGCACGCAAAGCATACCGTCCTGCTCGATATACAAAACGAAGCCGCCGTATTTTTCGGCGACGGACGCGATTATCTTGTGACCGTATCCGTGTTCTCCTTTTTTGTCAGTTTTCTTAAGTTTTCCGTTTTCATCAAGAACGGGACCGGATACTGTGTTTTTACATATTATTATCCTGTTTTGATTCTTTTTCAGAAAATGAAGCTCTATTATCCTGTCTTTGTTATCCGATATTTTTTCAACGGCTTCAAAAGCGTTGTCGAGCACGTTTCCCAGAAGACTTGCAAGGTCGGCGTCGTCAATACCGTCTAAAATGCCCGCAAAGCCGGAGACGATTATCTGTATTCCCGCATCTGACGGGAATTTTGTGTTTATCAGATAATCTATTACGGCGTTTCCGGTGTGGACAAGATTGCCCATCCGCTCGATCGACGGGTATATTTCATCTATATATTCCTCGCACGCTTTTACGTCGCCCTCTCCTAACTTACCCTTAAGCACGGTAAAATGATTTTTCATATCGTGACGGAAGCGTTTTATATTTTCCCATATCGCGTCCGCTTCCTCAGCGCGTGTTTTTTCCGCGTTCATTTTCTGCTCCATCATCTTATATTCGTATTCCCGCCGCTGCATTTTCATAAGCTGACGTATAAGGAAATACACGCCGAAGTTGGAAATTATAAGAATTGAAAGCAACACCATTACCGGCACGGTGAATTTACTTTCCGTATCGTTTACCGCTATCGTCATAAGCACAAAAAGCCCGAACACGGTCACTAAGGTATGGCAAACGAAGAATACGCCTATTATTCCGTTTGCGCTGTCGTCCGACTTGAATACCGTGAGCAAAAGCATATACAGCGCAAACTGCACCGTACGGCAAATGGCAAGATACAGGACCCTTGCGGGCGTTTCCGCTCCCTGCATCACAGACACGCCTTCGCCGAATACCAACGCGAACAACGGATACATAAGGCTTGAAACGAGCATTATCACTATAACGTAGCTGCCGCCCGCAAGGATTGCCCTGAAGTATTTCTTTTTGCATATAAGCAAGGCGTACAGTACCGAGAGTACGACGGTAATAATTATGGCAAGTATATCAAAGCCGGATAACAGCCTGTCCGCAAAAAACTGGAAAGCGAGCGAAACGGCAGGAACAATAAGCGCTATGAGATTTTCCTTTCTGTAAAAGCGAGTGTGTAAAAACCGCGGTACAAACCATATAAGAAACAGCGCATCCGCAGCCGTGGCGACCGCCTCGATCATTTTATATATCATATCTGCAAGCTCCTCATATTATATCCGGCGTAAGCGGCTCTGAATTCCGCAAGCCGTCTTTGCGCCACGGGTATTTTCTCACAGTTGTCGCCTACCCTGATCTCGCCCCTGTCAAATCTTTGAATATGGCGCAGATTCACGATATACGCGGAATGTACTCTGAAAAAATCGCAGTCAGCAAAAAGCGTCTCCGCGTCGTTCATCGTTCCCCTGCATTTAAGCTCGGCGCCGTTTTTTATAACGCAGATATAATAATTGCCTTTTGTACGCACGTATAAAACGTCGTCCGGACAAACTGAAAAACTTCCGTCCGCGGTGCTCAGCTTTATAACAGGCTTGGTACGCGTAAATCTTTGAACCAGGCGGGTAAGCGTTTTTGTGAGGTCTGATTTCAGTCTGTCCTTACGCAGAAAGGCAAACGGGGAAAACTCAAAAACCTCGTAAACGTAGTGGTCGTATCCGGATACGAACGCTATTACCGTTTTGTCGTTTTTTGAGATAAGCCTTTTTGCAAGCTCAAGTCCGCTCATCTTCGGCATATCTATATCAAGAAACAAAACGTCTATTTCGTTTTGTTCAATGTATGATAAAACCTCATCGGCTGAGCCGAAGCCGCCGCATATCTCATATTCAAGCTCCGCGGGAAATATCCGCGCGCACAATTCCTTTAAGGTTTTCGAAAACAGTCTGCGAAAATCCGCACTGTCGTCACATAAGCCTATACGAAGCATCAAGTCAAACTCCTAATTTATTTAATATTATTATACATACAAACACCTCGTTTGTCAATAATTTGGGATAATCTATGCAAAATGGGATAAACGACGAGATTTCATAATGAAGTAACATCAAAAAATATGAAATCAAAGTTTGAAATGTACTACATACCCCTTGATAAACGCATATCGGTAGTGTATAATTTGTTTTGAGGTGAATAGAATCCTCACGATATTCTCTTTCGTATAGCCTTTTCTGTCATAAGGCTCCCAAAAGATCATGGAACCGCTCGGATTTTTGATTTGCACCGGCAGTTGTTCGCCCGTCCGCTCCGCGTCAAGATAACCGATAAAAACCGGATCGCCTTCGCTCGCTTTTCGCAGGTCGTGAAGACGTTTTTGCACATAGATGGTACAGTAAAACGACCGGTAAAAGCGGTTATCAGCCGGTTTGCGAGAATGAATGGGTACCGGGCTTGTGTGACAAGAAAACGTATAAATGCGCGGATTGTCCTAACAGGAAGCTTCATCCGCTTGATTATGAAGCGGTATTTGCGCATCTTGCGGGCAAGGATGAATACGGCAGGGACGTCGTCGGCGTGTATCCGATGCTGACGGATGACACCTGCCGCTTTTTACATCATCTTTAAAAGAACGGCGGAAATCAATGGAACAGCTTGAAGCGATACCAAAGGAAGAACAGCTCGTGATAATCGCGACCGGCAGATACGTAGGAGAAGGATTCGACTTTCCGCGGCTCGACACGCTGTTTCTCGCTCTGCCAATATCCTGGAAAGGCAAGGTCACGCAATATACGGGACGGCTTCACCGCAGCTATAACGGAAAGACAGAAGTTCAAGTATACGATTACGTGGATCTTCACGTTCCCGTGCTTGAGAATATGTATCAGAAGCGTGTTAAAGGCTATGCGACAATAGGATACAAAACACGGGTAAGCGCGGAAGCGCCGGTATCGCCTGATATCATCTACGACGGCAGATCGTTTTATCCGGTTTATCTGTCGGATATTGCAAACGCGGAAAAAGAGATCCTTATCGTCAGCCCGTTTATGCGCAAAAACCGCATAACGCAAATCAAAAAATCGCTTATTCCGAAAATATCCAGCGGTGTTACAGTAACAGCAGTGATACGCGCGCCGGAAGATTTCAGGGAAAACGAATGGGATACGGTAAAGCAAAACGCCGAGTCACTTGAAAACTGCGGTATTAACGTCAGGTATAAATCGGATTTTCATCAAAAATTCACTGTCATTGACAATCAAACCGTCTGGTACGGCAGCGTTAGTTTTCTCTCGTTCGGAACACATGATGAGAGCATTATGCGCTTTCAAAACACCGAAATCGCCGGTGCATTGATCGATACAGTTCTATAAAACTACCGCCGGAAAAATCCGGCGGCATTATTGTATCATAAGCAAAATATGGTGCAGTACCTTTATTTGTGCACTGTTGGGTTTTGAGGGGTGGGCACCCCCAAGAGCGTAAAAGCCGCAGGGCACGTATGGTCGAGCCGCGGTGTCGCGCCGGATATCCCGGCTTCCGCCGTCAAAAAAACAGCGCGCCTTCCGGCGCGCCGTCTTTTACGATATTATTCGTAGAGCTTGCTCATGTTGCAGAGCTTCTTATATTTCTCCTTAGCCTGCTTTTCCGCTGCGGCGAAGAGCTCTTCCGCTCTTTCCGGGAACGCTCTGACAAGGGAGTTGTATCTTGTCTCCGTCATGATGAAGTCACGGTAGGAGAGCGTGGGCTCCTTGGAGTCGAGCTTGAACGGCTGTTCCGCATCGGGATTGAAGCGGAAGTTGAACCAGTAGCCGGACTGTACGGCGAGCTTCGTCTCTTCCATAGCCGTCGCAAGGCCTTTCTTTATACCGTGGTTGATGCACGGAGCGTAGCCGATGATGAGCGACGGGCCGTGATACGCCTCGGCTTCGGATATCGCCTTGACAGTCTGCGCGTAGTCGGCGCCGAGAGCGACCTGAGCGGTGTAAACGTAACCGTAGGACATTGCGATCTGAGCGAGATCCTTCTTCTTGGTGCTCTTGCCGGCTGCCGCGAACTGTGCGACGGAACCGGTGGGAGTCGCCTTGGAAGCCTGTCCGCCCGTGTTGGAGTATACCTCTGTATCGAATACGAAGATGTTGATGTCTTCGCCTGACGCTATCGCGTGGTCAAGACCGCCGAAGCCTATATCGTAAGCCCAGCCGTCGCCGCCGAAGATCCATACGGATTTCTTCTCGAGCATATCGGCGGACGCGACGATCTCGCGCGCAGCCTCGGAATCGCACTTCTTCGCAGCCTCGAGCAGAGCCTTGCCGGCGGCGCCGGAAAGCTTGCCGTCGTTCATGACCTCGAGCCACTTCGCGCCGGCTTCCTTAGCCTCGGCGGAGCTGCAGTCGCATTCGATGAATTTCTTCACGGTTTCGGCGAGCTTTTCTCTTCTCTGTCTGACGGATATCGCCATACCGAGACCGTACTCGGCGTTGTCCTCGAACAGGGAGTTGGCCCACGACGGACCCTTGCCTTCCTTATTGGTGGTGTAAGGAGTAGACGGTGCGGAGCCGCCCCAGATGGAGGAGCATCCGGTTGCGTTGGCGATCATCATTCTGTCGCCGAACAGCTGTGTGATGAGTTTGGCGTACGGAGTTTCACCGCAGCCGGGGCACGCGCCGGAGAATTCAAGCAGCGGCTGCTTGAACTGGCTGCCCTTCGGAGTCTCGGGCTTGAATTTCGCAAGCACGGCGTCGTTGTCGCAGTACTTGTAAGCAAGTTCGAAATGCTTCTGCTGATCCATCATCTGATCGATCGGCTTCATGGACAGAGCCTTCTCGCCCTTCTTGCCCGGGCATACCTGTACGCAGGAGCCGCAGCCGGTGCAGTCAAGTGTGGAGGTGACTATCGCGAATTTATATCCGGGCATCGCCGCCATCGGAGTTGTGGGCATATCGGCGGGTATCTCGTCTCCCTCGGGGATCGCAACGGGTCTGATGACCGCGTGCGGGCATACGAGCGAGCAGAAGTTGCACTGGATGCAGTTTGCGGGGTTCCACGCGGGAACGTCGACCGCTATGCCGCGCTTTTCGAACGCCGCGAGGCCCTGCGGGAACGTGCCGTCCGCGTCCTCAACGAACGTGGATACGGGCAGATCGTCGCCCTTCTGAGCATTGACGGGACCGAGTATCGTCTTTTCGAATCTCGCAAGCTTGGAAGCGCCCTGCAGATCGTGCTTCTCGGCGGCTTCCTCCTTCGCGTCAGCCCATTCGGCGGGAACGGGGATCTCAACGAGGTTCGCGATACCGAGATCGATCGCGGACTGGTTCATTCTGACTATGTCGTCGCCCTTCTTGGAGAAGGATTTGACGACGGCTTCCTTCATGTATTTGACGGCTTCGTCTATCGGTATGATGTTGGCGAGCTTGAAGAACGCCGCCTGAAGCACCATGCTGAAGCGGTTGCGCAGACCGAGCTCACGCGCGATCTTTACGCCGTCAACGGTGTAGAATTTAACGTGCTTCGACGCGAGGTCGCGTTTGACCTTCGCGGGGAGTCTTTCGTTCAGCTCCTCGGCGGTCCAGCCGGTATTGAGCAGGAACGTGCCGCCTTCCTTGATATCCTTCGTCATATCGTACTTGTCAAGATACGATACGTTGTGGCAGGCTACGAAATCAGCCATGGATACGTAGTACGGGCTCTTTATGAGCTTGTCGCCGAAGCGGAGGTGGGAGATCGTGACGCCGCCGGACTTCTTGGAGTCGTATGCGAAGTACGCCTGGACCTTCTTGTCGGTGTGGTCGCCTATGATCTTTATCGAGTTCTTGTTCGCGCCGACGGTACCGTCAGAGCCGATGCCCCAGAATTTGCAGGAGATCGTGCCGGCGGGTACGGTGTCGGGGTTTTCGCCTCTCGGCAGAGAAAGATGCGTTACGTCGTCGTTGATGCTGAGCGTGAATCTGTCGACGGGCTTGTCCGCGTCGAGGTTCTTATAAACGGCGATGATGTCGGCGGGGGTGGTGTCCTTGCTGCCGAGACCGTATCTGCCGCCTACGATCTGCGCTTCAACGTGCTCGTCGGAAAGGGCCTTCACGACGTCGAGGTAAAGCGGTTCGCCTATGGCGCCGGGTTCCTTCGTTCTGTCCATGACGGCGATCTTCTTTACCGTCGCGGGCAGAGCCGCCGCGAGATGCTTCGCGGAGAACGGTCTGTAAAGACGTACTTTAACAAGACCTACCTTTTCGCCGCGGGCGAGCAGGTAATCTATCGTTTCTTCAACGGTGTCGCATACGGAGCCCATCGCGATGATGACCTTTTCCGCATCCGGCGCGCCGTAGTAGTTGAAAAGCTTGTAGTCGGTGCCGATCTTGGCGTTGACCTTGTTCATGTACTCTTCAACGATACCGGGTACCTTGTCGTAGTAGGGGTTCGACGCTTCTCTTGCCTGGAAGAATATATCCGGGTTCTGAGCGGTGCCGCGGAGGACGGGATGATCGGGGTTGAGAGCGTTCTTGCGGAAAGCTTCCACAGCGTCCATATCGACCATCTCTTTAAGATCGTCATAATCCCAGACCTCTATCTTCTGTATCTCGTGGCTTGTTCTGAAGCCGTCGAAGAAGTGCAGGAACGGGACTCTGCTCTTGATGGTGGACAGATGCGCTACGGCGCCGAGGTCCATGACCTCCTGTACGCTGCCGGAGCAAAGCATCGCGAAGCCGGTCTGACGGCACGCCATAACGTCGGAATGGTCACCGAAGATGGACAGCGCGTGAGACGCAACAGCTCTTGCGGATACGTGGATCACGCAGGGGAGAAGCTCGCCGGCGATCTTGTACATGTTCGGGATCATGAGGAGAAGACCCTGGGACGCCGTGTAAGTCGTCGTCAGAGCGCCCGCCTGCAGCGAGCCGTGTACGGCGCCGGACGCGCCGCCCTCGGACTGCATCTCAACGACGCGGACCTTCTGCCCGAAGATGTTCTTCAGACCGTTGGCGGACCACGTGTCCGTTACTTCCGCCATGACGGAAGACGGGGTGATGGGGTAGATGGCGGCTACTTCCGTGAACGCGTACGAGACGTGCGCGGCGGCGTTGTTGCCGTCCATCGTTTTCATTTTTCTTGCCATGTTTGACCTCCAAAAAAGTCGTTTTTTATAAGATTTGGTGTTCTCATACCTTTTTATCATATATCGGACGGCGGAAAATGGATATATTATTGTGTAATCTTTTCGTAAATTTTTAGTGGACGCGGCGCCCGCCCGGTCCGGTAAATTAAAATAATACCGCAAATATTAAAAAAGAACCTTGCAGTTCTTGAAGCTATGTGATATTATTATAATACAATTTGTATTTTCGGCGCCCGTCAGCGGCGCCGGCAGGAGGAAAAGAAAACATGAAAAGGATTCTATGCGCCGTTCTCGCCGCGCTTACCGTTATCACGGCGTCGTTTACCGCGGGCTGCGCCGCGCCCGAAACGCCCGCGCAGTCGACGGAGGACACCTCCGTCGTCACGGAGCTCGACGACGGTCTGCCCGATCTGAGATTTGACGGTCAGGTCTTTCGCATAGCCGTCGGAAACGGTCATATGTCGCAGGGCGACATATACACGGAGGGGCACGAGACGGGCGACCCGCTTCACGACGCCGTGTTCCGCCGCAACGCCGCCGTCTGCGACAGATTCGGCATAAAGCTTGAGATCAATCTTATCGAAGACACCATCGGAACGGTCAAAACCAGCGTAAAAGCCGGCTCCGATGATTACGATCTCGCCTTCGTCGGTATGGTATACGGCTCGGAGCTCGCTCAGGCGAATCTCGTTCTGCCGTTTGAAAAGCTCCCGTTCGTGAACCTGAGTCAGCCGTGGTGGGACAAGGACATCTGGAACGGCTTCTCCATCAGAAACAACCTGATGATGGTCAACGGCGACATAAGCCCGTCGAGCTTCAGCATAACGTCCTGCCTGTACTTCAACAAAACGCTTTTCGGCAAACTCGATATAGAATATCCGTACGAGCTTGTAAGATCCGGCAAATGGACGCTCGACAAAATGTTCGAGCTGACGAAGGACGCGTCGGTCGACCTCGACGGCGACGGCAAGATCTCGGGCGACAGCGAATCCGACCGCTTCGGTCTGTCCGCGTGGTGTCTTGACGCGCCTTACAGCTTCTATTACGCCGCGGGCGGCATGCTCGTGTATAAAGACGCGGACGACGTGCCTTACTACGAGGCGAACGTCGAGCGCGACACGCTCATCTACAACAAAATATACAACGTCGTAATAACTAACAACGCCTATTTTGAAACGAACATTGACGATTTCGACCGCGTTGCGAAGACCTTTACGGACGGGCGCGCCCTGTTCTACGACGCGAAGCTTTCTTCGGCTGAGCTTCTGCGCGAGATGGACGACGAATACGGCTTCATCCCCGTGCCGAAATTCAACGAGGCTCAGACAGAATACAAATCGTTCGTCAACGGCGGCTCCGCCATGCTCTGCGTGCCCGGCTCCGTACCCGAGGCAAGGCGCGAATTCGTATCCATAATAATAGAGGCGCTGGCGTCCGAGGCATACCGTACCGTCACCCCGGTCCTCAAAGAAACGTATCTCAAACGCAAGATCACGCGCGACTCTGATTCCGCGGACATGATCGACTATATCGTCAGGAACCGCGTGTTCGACATGGCGTACATAAACATGCACCTCGGCGTCGGTTCTTACGTCAAGGATCTTCTGACGGAGCGCGCGACGGACGTAGCCTCCACGCTGAAAAGCTATCAGAAGGCGTCCGCCAAAAAGATACAGCATATAGTCAAGGCGTTCGACAAGAGCCTGAACTCCTGACGGACGGGCAGACCCGGAAAAAAATCAAAAAAACTATTGAAATCCGCGCCGGTTTGTGATATAAATGTATCGAAGTATATCGCAAAGGGGAAAAACATGAAAAAAATCATTTCCGTATTTTTCGCCGTTCTCATGATCGCATCCGCTGCGTTCGTATCCGGCTGCGAGCCGAAGCTCCCGTCCGGCACCGAAGACGCCGGCAGTGAGACGGATACGGTCTCCGCGGAGGATACGCGCACGCCGGACCATCTTCCGGAGGTAAACTACGGCGGCAAGGTATTCCGCGTCATAACGACCGCGAGCGGATCCGAACGTGATATATTCACCGAGGATCACCCCACGTCTGACCCTCTGCACGACGCCGTGCTTCTCCGCAACCAGAACGTCTGCGAGCGCTTCGGCATCACGCTTGACGTCACGGTCGACGAATACACGAACGTTCCGAAGAGAGTGAGCACCGCCGTGAAATCCGGCGCCGACGAATACGATTTGTGCAACGTGCATATGGTCAAGGGCGCTTCTCTCGCGCAGAACAACGACGTTCTTCCGTTTGAAAAGCTTCCGTACGTGGATTTCACCATGCCCTGGTGGGACAAGGATATAGCGAACGGCTTTTCCATCAGAAACAATCTGATGATGGCGAACGGCGATATCAGCCCGACGAGCTTCAGCTACACGTCGTGCCTGTTCTTCAATAAGAGGATGTTCGACAGCCTCGATCTCCCGTATCCGTATCAGCTCGTAAGAGACGGAAAATGGACCCTTGACAAGCTCATAGAACTGACCAAGGACATTTCCCGCGACATGGACGGCGACGGCAAGATCAAACGCGAAAGCGACGCCGACGTGTTCGGCATCACCTCCTACTTCCTCAGCGTACCGTACGATTTCTACTACGGAGCCGGCGGCATGCTCGTGTCCAAGGACCAGGACGACGTTCCGTTCTTCGATCCGCAGGTGGAGCGCGATACGGCGATCTATCAGAAGATCTACGACGCGCTGATCACAAACAACGCGAACTTTGAAACGGAAGAGGCTTACGAGCTGAACGTT
Source organism: uncultured Ruminococcus sp. (assembly GCA_902762505.1). Classification (GTDB taxonomy): domain Bacteria; phylum Bacillota; class Clostridia; order Oscillospirales; family CAG-272; genus UBA1248. The sequence goes on from CACWOQ010000032.1 coordinate 19,956, forward strand.
ATAAAGATATTCACCGACGGCCGCGCGATGTTCTACAACGCGAACCTCGGCTCCGCGGAATTTCTGCGTGAGATGGACGATGAATTCGGCATCCTGCCCGAGCCTATGTTCGACGAGAACCAGAAGGAATACAAATCGTTCGTCAACGGCGCGTCGAGCATGATCTGCGTGCCCGCCACCGTGAAGGCGGAGAACCTCGAATACGTTTCGATCATCATCGAGGCGCTCGCATCCGAGGCGTACGAGATAATCACCCCCGTTCTGACGGAGACCTACCTCAAGAGAAAGCTCACCCGCGACTACGAATCCGTGGATATGATCGACTACATAGTCAGACACCGCGTGTTCGACATGGCGTACGTGAATCTGTGGGAGGGAGCCGGATCCTACGTCCGCGATCTGCTGCGGCAGAAGTCCACGAACGTCGCCTCCAAGCTCAAATCCGTTACGACGCAGTCAAAGAGAAAAATAGAAAACATAGTCAAAGCGTTTGACAAGAGCCTCAATTCCTGACCGGTAAAGCTCCCTCCGCCCGAGGCGGAGGGATTTTTTATATCAAAAAGACGTTTTGAACGAAAAAAATTGCGCAAAACGATTGAAATTATCAAAAAGATATGGTATTATATAGAAAAAGACCTGAAAGAAAGGATTCGATATGAAAAAGTTCTTATGTATCGTGCTCGCGGCGCTGACCATTTTGTCCGTGGCTTTCGTCACCGGATGCGCGGATAAAAACCCCGCGGCGACAAACGAGCAGACCGGCACCGACACCGCAGAACCGGAGGATACGGAAATAAAAGACGATCTTCCGGAGGTGAACTATAAGGGTGCGACGTTCCGCATCATAGCGCCCGTTACAGGCGGCGCGTCGGAAGACATCTACACCGAGGATCACGAGACGGGCGACGCCCTGCACGACGCCGTGTTCCAGCGCAACGCCGCCGTATGCGACAGATTCGGCATCAAGCTCGAGGTCACGACGGACGAATACAGCAACGTAACGTCCTCCATCATGACAAGCGTGAAGGCGGGCTCCGACGATTACGATCTCTGCTGGGTACACATGGTATCCGGCGCCGCGCTCGCGCAGTCGAACCTTGTGCTTCCGTTCGAAAAGCTTCCCTACGTCGACCTCAGCAAGCCGTGGTGGGACAGCTCCATAAAGCAGGGCTTCTCCATCAGAAACAACCTGATGATGGTCAACGGCGACATAAGCCCGATAAGCTTCTCGATCACCTCCTGCATGTACTTCAATAAAACGATGTTCAACAAGCTTGACCTCGAGTATCCCTACGAGCTCGTAAGAGAAGGAAAATGGACTCTCGACAAGCTGTTTGAGCTCACGAAGGACGTCACTCACGACGAGGACGGCGACGGCAAGGTAACGAACGACAGCACAAAGGACGTTTACGGACTTTCCAGCTGGTATCTCGACGTTCCCTACAGCTTCTACTACGCCGCGGGCGGCATGCTCGTGTCCAAGGATCAGGACGACGTTCCGTTCTACGATCCCCAGCTTGAGCGCGACACCGAGATCTACCGCAAGATCTATGACGTCATAATCACGAACAACGCTTACATGGAAACCGTGGTAGCCAGCTTCCCGAACGTATCCAAGGTATTCGCGGACGGCCGCGCCCTGTTCCTTGACGCGAAGCTTGCGACCGCTGAGGAACTTCGCGAGATGGACAACGAATTCGGCATACTGCCCGTTCCGAAGTTCAGCGAATCCCAGTCCGATTACAGATCGTTCGTCAACGGAGCCTCGAGCATGATATGCGTGCCCGCGACGGTAAAGAGCGATTCACAGCGCGAATTCGTCTCCATAATCACCGAGGCGCTCGCGTCCGAGGCTTACCGCACGGTCACCCCGGTCCTTAAAGAAACGTATCTGAAGCGTAAGATCACCCGCGACTCCGACTCCGCCGATATGATCGACTACATAGTCAGAAACCGCGTATTCGATATGGCATACGTCAACATGCACGACGGCGTGGGCTCTTATGTCCGTGATCTGCTTGCCTCCAAGACTGCCGATATCACTTCCACGCTGAAGAGATATCAGAAATCGGCGAAGAAGAAAATAGAAAGCATAGTCAAGGCGTTCGACAAAAGCCTCGAAGGCTGACGTTTAGCTGAACGGGGGACGGATGCGTGAGCGTCCGTCCTCCCTTTTCAACAAAACGCCCGGAACGCATTTGTTCCGGTAAAAAGCAAGACGGATCTGCCGCGTTCAATACGCGTCGGAAACAGCAAAAAACGAAAACATGGTAACGGCTTTTCATAAAAGCCTTCAATCACAGGTGAAATCATGACGTATCTTGAAAAACTCAGAAAGCTTGACGGACACAGGGGAAACTGCCCGTACGCCGACCGGATCGTATCCGAGCTCGTATACCTTGACGCCGTGTCTAAAAACGAAGGCGGCGCGCTTGACGGCCGCATAGAAGCGGCGGCTGACGCCCTGCTCTCCTTTGCGAAGGAAAACGGCGCGCTGACGGCGCCGGAATGCAGACGCGTTGAGGACACTCTGTCCGATCTGTCGCCTTACGCGAAGAAATACACGGAGCTGTTCATATCGCACGCCCATATCGACATGAACTGGATGTGGGGCTACAACGAGACAGCCGCCGTGACCGTGGACACGTTCCGCACGGTGCTCGATCTCATGAGGGAATACCCCGATATGACGTTCGGTCAGTCGCAGGCGTCGACCTACGAGATAATAGAGCGCTTCTGTCCGGAGATGCTGCCGGAGATCAAGCAGCGCATAAGAGAAGGCAGATGGGAGGTCACGGCTGCCGAATGGGTCGAGCCGGACAAGAACATGCCGGACGGCGAATCGCTCACGAGACAGCTCCTGCAATCTCGCAAATACCTGTCGAGGCTCCTGAAGATCGACCCGGAATCGCTTGATATCGATTTCGTTCCCGACACGTTCGGGCACAACGCAAACGTACCGGGCATCCTCGCGTCGGCGGGAGTGAAATACATGTATCACTGCAGAGGACACGAGGGACCCTGCGTTTACCGCTACGTCTCCCCGTCGGGCAAAGGCGTTCTCGTCTACCGCGAATACGAATGGTACAACGGCGAAATAACGCCGCATAAATTCCAGCTCGTCCCGCAGTTCTGCGCCGACGAGGGCGTGGACACGTATCTCTGCGTTTTCGGCGTGGGCGACCACGGCGGCGGACCGTCGAGACGCGATATCGAGCGCATACGCGAATATCAGAGCTGGCCTCTCGCGCCCGTTATCCGCTTCGGCACGTTCAGAGAATTCTTCACGCTGCTCGAAAACTCCGGCAGAGATTTTCCCGTATACGATACCGAGCGCAATTATCTGTTCACCGGCTGCTACACGACTCAGAGCCGCATAAAGATGGCTAACCGCATAGCCGAGGCGAGGATAAACGAAGCCGAGGCGCTTTCCGCCGGCGCTTCCCTTCTCGCTGAAGCGCCCGTTCAGCCCGACAGGCTCGACCGCGCGTGGAGGAGCATACTGTTCAACCACTTTCACGACATACTCCCCGGCTCCGGCACCGTCGAGACGAGGGAATTCGCGATGGGCAGGTTCCAGGACGCGATGGCTGACGTAAACACTTACGCGACGCTCAGCATGAGACGCATATCCGAAGCGACGGACACCTCCGCAATACCGTTTGAGGATCCCGCGGACACGACGTCGGAGGGCGGCGGCGACGGATATCTGCAGTCTCAGGGCACGCATTACCGCTTTACTGCCGCCGAACGCGGAAACGGACCGGTGCGCGCGCTGCAGATCTTCAACCCGACGGGACTTTTCCGCGACGAATACACGGAGGTCGTCGTGTGGGATTACGTTTACGGCTTCGGCGACGCCGTGATAACGGCGCCAGACGGCGAGGAGATACCGTTCTGCGTGCTCAATGAAGGAAACGGCTACTGGGGACACAGATACGCAGCGCTGCTCCTGCACGCGAAGCTGCCGCCGTACGGCTATACCACGTGCGTCCTCTCTCAGCGGCACCCCGACGGGCACGAGGATATCCGTCCGCACGTATACGAGTACGTAGACACGCACATAAACGACGCGCCCGTCACGCTTGAAAACGAGCTTATCAAAGCCGTATTCGAGAAGAGGAGCTGCCGTCTGATATCTCTTACGGACAAGAGAACGGGCGAGGAGCTCATAGGCGAGCCGTCCTGTTATTTCAGGTATACGGAGGAAAACCCCGTTTACGGGATGACGAGCTGGCGCGAGGGTCCGCATATGAAGGAAACGGATCTGAACGGTACGCACGGCGTGAGATACACGCGCATCGGCTCCTATCCGCTCATCGGCGTCATTGAATACGAGCTCCGCTTCGGCACGTCGACCCTGTCGTGCTCCGTAAAGCTGAAAAAAGGCTCTCCCACGCTTGAATTCGACGTGCGCGTCGATTACAGCGAGGCGGCGGAGCGCGGGGTACGGATCCCGCAGCTCGCGTTCGCCGTTCCGGTCGGTTACGAAACGAAGGGCTCGTTTTTGCGCGATATACCGTACGGCGCTCTCAGGACCTGTGCGAAGCAGCACGCCGTTCCGGCGCTGTCGTATATATGCGCCGACGGTGAAAAAGGCTCCGTAACGCTTATGACGGATACGAAATACGGTTACAGATACGACGGCAGGGATATGTCCGTCACGCTGATCAGATCCGCCTACGATCCGGATCCGTATCCCGAGCGCGGGATACACGATATAAGGATCGGCGTCTCCGTATGCTCCCCGGAGGAAGCGCACAACGCGTCGCTCGTATTCAATCATCCGCTTCCGTTCCTTTCGGCGACGAAGCACGGCGGCAATCTGCCGCTGTCCGGCTCCGCGCTGACGGTCGAAGGCGCCCCGGTCGAGGCGGTCAAGCCGTCGGAGGACGCGGCGGGCGTCGCCGTGAGGCTGTGCGAGAGGACCGGCAAAGACTCCCGCGCGACCGTGCGCCTCTGCCGTCCCGTGCGCGAGGCGTATCTGTGCGATGCAACGGAGAAAAAGCTACAAGCGCTGCCGTTTGACGGCTGTGAGGTCGGCGTGTCCGTTCCGGCGTACTCCGTTCTCACCGTGGTCATCCACTGACACGCGTGCTTTCTCAAAAACAAAAAGCCCGGTACGCTTGCCGTCATGCAAACGTACCGGGCGCGTTTTTTGAAGCGTTATTCGCCGGTCATCAGGATGAGGAACTCAGCCGTCACCGAATGAGCATTGTTTTCGCCGTCGGCGTAGCAGACGAGATCCGTGCAGTAAAAGGCGGGTTTTCCTTCATATACGTCA
>CACWOQ010000033.1 GCA_902762505.1 uncultured Ruminococcus sp.
GCCCGCTCGAAAGGGGATTTCGCGGACAAGGAACTGTCATCCAACCTGACTTCCGAGAATGCCACCCTTTTCCGCGGGGTACAGAGTGACAATGCTTTCAGCCAGATCGGCGTGCAGCAGCAGATGGTGGTTGCCAAATCCGATGACCAGAAGGCGGGAGAGGCCGCGGACATGATCTTCAACCTGCGCCGCAAGAGGGTTGAGATAGTGACAGGGGACACCGATGCTACATTCAGCGGAGAGGCCCTCGGCGCTGCGATCCGTGAAATCGACAAGCTTGAAAAGCAGTACCTTTCCCTTTTCACCGGCTACAGCGACACCCAGACCCAGAAGAAGCGTTTTGATGTGATACCCGCCCCTGGGGCGAGCCAGCGCTACATCCCGTTCCGCATATCCGACACCGCGGGCCTCGTCGGTCCCGACGACCTTTCCGGCAAGCCATATGTCCTGAACCTCACTCCCTATGAGTACGAGGAGTATGTCGCCGACGAGCTGCGCCGCGCGATAGAGGGCAGGCTCGCCTCCGAATACAGCGACGTTAAGATGTTCATTTACGGTCCGTGCGAAATGCAGATATACCGTGTGAACTCCGTTTGCCGGATGCAGCTGCTCTGCAAGCTCAGAATGGGCAAAAGAGAAAGAAAGCTCATTTCAGACGTCATAAAAGGCTTTATGAAAAAATACCCGCGCAAGGTATCCGTCAGCGCGGACGTTAACCCCAATCAGATGTAGGAGGACATATGGCGATCCTTAATATAGTAAAAGACGGAGACGAGATACTCCGCCGCAAATGCAGACCCGTAGAGAACATAACTCCGAGGATAACGCGTCTGCTCGACGATATGAAAGAAACGCTTCACAAAGCGAACGGAGTCGGCCTCGCCGCGCCGCAGGTCGGCGTGCTTCGCCGCATATGCATAGTTGAATGCGAGCCGGGCGAGCTTATCGAGCTCATAAACCCCGAGATAACCGAAATGAGCGGCGAACAGCAGGAGGTTGAAGGCTGTCTTTCCGTTCCCGGCAAATGGGGCGTCACAAAACGCCCGGAAAAAGTCACGGTAAAAGCGACCGACAGACACGGCAATTCGTTCACGGTCGAAGGAGAAGGGCTTCTCGCCCGCGCTTTGTGCCATGAGATAGATCATCTTGACGGGATAATTTTCTACGACAAATGCGTCAGGATGCTTTCGCCCGAGGAGATCGGCGAAGAATAACGCCGGAAAAAGCGAACGGCTGCCGTACGATACCGCGCTTTTGATTTGACAATGGAGGAATAATGAAGAAAAAAATAATATTCTTCGGCACGCCGGAATTCGCGGTCAGTATACTCGACGCTCTGATGACCTCGGGATATGACGTGACGGCTGTCTATACTCAGACCGATAAACCGAAGGGCAGGGGAAACAAGGTACAGATGCCGCCGGTAAAGGAATACGCGCTCGGTCACGGCATACCCGTGTATCAGCCGCGCACGCTTCGTGACGACGCGGTGCTTGACGAAATTGAAGCCATGGCGCCGGATATGATAGTCGTCGCCGCTTACGGCAAGATATTCCCGAAGAGACTGCTTGAAATACCGGAATACGGCTGTATAAACGTCCACGGCTCGCTTCTGCCGTCATACCGCGGCGCGGCGCCCGTTCAGCGCAGCATCATAAACGGCGAGACATTGACAGGCGTGACGATCATGCGTATGGACGAGGGCTGCGACACGGGCGATATGATAGCTAAAGCCGAAATACCGATACCGGAGGACATGGATTGCGGCGGACTGTTTGACGCAATGGGCCGGGTCGGCTCAAAGCTTCTCGTTGAAACTCTGCCGTCGGTGTTCGACGGTACGGCGGTATATGAGAAACAGGATCCGGCATTCGCCACGATGAGCCCGAAGATAGAAAAAACGGAGCTCATGCTCGATTTCAGCCGCCCGGCGAAGGAGCTTCACGATCTTATCCGCGGCGTATATCCGTATCTCGTATGCGGATGCGTACAGAACGGAGCGAGAGGCAGACGCGGGCTCCGCATATGCTCGACCGAGGTATGCGACGGCGAGGGCGAACCCGGTACCGTGATCGAAGCCGACGCGAAGCGCGGCAGGCTCGTCGTTGCCTGCGGCGATAAGGCGCTGAACATAAAAGAACTCATCCCCGAGGGCAAACAGAAGATGAACGCGGCGGATTATATCCGCGGCAGACAGACAGAGTGCGGAGACGTTCTCGGCACGGACCTATAAAATGCAGACAGATAACCGCTATACAGCGCGTCAGCTCGCCGTCCTGTCGCTTTGCAGACTTGAACGCGAGGGCAAGTACGGAAACCTCGAGGCTGACGCCGCGATAAAGAAATTCGGGCTTGAAGGCGCGGAAAAAGCGCTTTATACAAGACTTTTTTACGGCGTGCTCGAACGCAAACTGACGCTTGACTACGTAATATCCGGATGCTCGGACAGACCGGTGGACTCGATGACCGCGGAGATGAGGAACATCCTTCGCGTGTCCGCGTATCAGATCTTATATCTTGACCGCGTGCCCGATTATTCCGCCGTGAACGAAGGCGCGGAGCTTGCTAAAAAATATGAAAGGCAGTCCGCCGCCGGGTTTGTAAACGCCGTTCTGCGCAGGATCGCAAGAGAAGGCAAGCCGGATTTTTCGAAAATAAATGATCCGGTCAGATATCTGTCCGTCCGCTATTCGGTGAGCGAACAGATAGTAAACGTATATATCAAAGAACTCGGGTATGACGGCGCGGAAAAAATGATGTCCGCGATGCTCAGCCACGAGCCGCTGACCATCCGCGTCAACACCCTCAGAACGACGGTGGAAGGGCTTCTGTCCGTCTTGTCGGATAACGGCATACCTGCGGAAAAGATACGGCAGAGCGATTTCGGCGTGAAGCTTTTGCGCGATACGGATACGGCAACGCTGTTTTCCGTGATCGGCGATCTCGGCTACGTTGAAAACGGAGCGAGCCAGGCGGCGACGACCCTGCTTGACGCACAGCCGGGCATGACCGTCGCCGACGTGTGCGCCGCCCCCGGAGGAAAGACAGTATCCGCGGCGATACAGATGAAAAACGAGGGCTTGATATACGCCTTCGACCTGCACGAAAGCAAGCTGAAACTGATAGAAAAGACGGCGTCGAAGTTTGGAATAGGAATAATCAAAACACAGGCGCACGACGGGAGGGAACCTCTGCCGGAGCTTGTCGGCATATGCGACCGCGTTATCTGCGACGTTCCGTGTACGGGACTGGGTGTCATCGGTCAGAAGCCGGATATGAGATACAAGGACCCGGGCGATACGGAACGGCTTTATGCGACTCAGCGGGCGATAGCCGTATCGGCGGCGAAATATCTTAAAAAAGGCGGAAAAATGGTATATTCCACCTGTACCGTTACGAAAGCCGAAAACGGCGGGGCGGTGGAAGCGCTTCTTGCGTCCGACCCCGGGCTTGAGCTTTTATACGAAAAAACGTATTATCCGCATACGGACGGCGTAGACGGATTCTATACCGCGCTTATAAGAAGGAAATGACATTGAACGACATATTATCCATGTATCCGGACGAGCTCACCGCGTTCGTGCTTGAAATAGGTGAGGAAAAATACAGGGGGAAACAGCTTTTCAAATGGCTTCATTCGGGAGCCGGGCTCGATCAGATGAGCAACATCCCGAAGAAAATGAAGGAAAAGCTTGCCGAAAAAGCGGTGATCCCGTCTGTCAGTATAGAGAACAAGCTTGTTTCGAGCGACGGAACGGTAAAGTATCTGTTCCGCTGCTATGACGGCGAGTACATAGAAAGCGTGTTCATGAGACACGATTACGGCAACACCGTATGCGTTTCAAGCCAGGCGGGGTGCCGTATGGGATGCCGCTTCTGCGCGTCCACGCTTCACGGACTTTCACGCAGCCTGTTCGCCTCCGAAATGCTGTCGCAGATCTACACCGCTCAGAACGATATGGGCGAGAGGGTCTCAAACGTCGTCATAATGGGTATGGGCGAGCCGTTTGACAATTACAACAACGTTATCAGATTCATAAGGCTTTTAAACGACGAAAACGGCTTGAATATCGGCTGCCGCAGGATCTCGTTATCGACCTGCGGTCTCGCGGACGGTATAAGGCGGTTTGCGGATGAAGGACTTCCCGTGACGCTTTCCGTGTCGCTCCACAGCCCGACGGACGAGCAGAGAAACGCGATAATGCCGGTCAACCGCAGATATCCGATAGCGACGCTTTTGTCCGCGTGCCGCGATTATTTCGAGCGCACAGGCAGAAGGATAAGCTTCGAGTACGCGTTGATTGACGGTCAGAACAACTCCGAAAAGGATGCGGAAACGCTTGCGGCGCTTCTCAAATCAAACCTGCCCGGCATGGCGATACACGTGAACCTCATACCGGTAAACCCGATCAAGGAACGCGATTTCCGCCGCGGAGAAAAGATAATGACGGAGAAATTCGTCGAAACTCTTGAAAAAAGAGGCGTGAACGCGACGGTCAGACGCAGACTCGGCGCGGATATTGACGCGTCATGCGGACAGCTTCGCCAGAGAAAATACGATGACGGCGCCGGGACTTAAAAATTTAACGAAAATTCACACTATATATGCTTTAATGTATTATAATAAAAGCTGCGATCTGAGCAAATAATCGATTTTTGCAGCGGAAAGGTCTGCGCCTGTCGGCGCGGGTGAGTTATGGTCATATTCGGAAAAAGCGATACCGGCGTGAGACGCGCCGTGAATCAGGACCGTTTTCTGATCAGAGATTTCGGAGACGGTCACGCCTTTTGCGCCGTTTTCGACGGTATGGGCGGCGCCAACGGCGGCGAGGAGGCAAGTACCGCCGCGCTGCGCGCCTTTGACAGGCGCGTCACGACCGACGTGCTTGACGCGCAGTACGGAGGCGAGCTGATAACAAGGACTTTCGCCGAAAAGCTTCTGATCCGCGCCGCGGACGAGGCAAACGCCGATATATTCAGTCAGAGCAGGGACCCGGATCTTGAGGGTATGGGAACGACGGCGGTCGCCGCGTTCATACTCCCGGACGACGTCATAGCGCTCAACGTAGGCGACAGCCGCCTTTACTGCGTCGACAGAGGCGAGCTTCGTCAGGTGACTAAGGATAACTCCTACGTACAGTATCTCGTCGATATAGGCAGGATCACACCGGAGGAGGCGCGGAACCATCCGCAGAAAAACATCATTACAAAATGCCTGGGGACGGAAGAGACGGTCGAATCAGACACTTACAGGACCGGAGAAGTGCCGGAAAAGCTTCTTCTTTGTTCGGACGGACTAAGCAACGCTCTGACCGAACAGTTCATCTTCGACGTGATACAGGATACGGCGAGATCCGCTGAAGAAAAGGTCGGATTGCTGATCGACGCCGCAAACAAAGCGGGCGGACCGGACAACATTACGGTCATTCTCGTACAGAACGACTGAGAGAGGTATCTGAATGGACGCATTCGATAAATATATCGGAAGAGTATTCGATAAAAGATATAAAATTGAAAAAGTGATCGGCGTCGGCGGCATGGCTATCGTCTTCAAGGCTGAGGATATACTGATGAACCGCACCGTCGCCATAAAAATGCTCAAAAACGACATAGCCGGCGATTCGGAGGCGCTTCGCAGATTCATCAACGAATCGAAAGCCGTCGCCATGCTGTCTCACGAAAACATCGTGAACATTTACGACGTTTCCGTGCGAGGCAATACGAAATATATCGTAATGGAATATATCGAGGGCATAACGCTCAAAGCTTTTCTGAAGCATAAGGGCGGAGTGCTTTCGTGGCGCGAAACTCTGAATATAACCGAGCAGATTCTGCGCGCGCTTGAACACGCTCACAGCAAAGGCGTGATCCACCGTGATATAAAGCCGCAGAATATAATGCTTCTCAAGAACGGACTTATCAAGGTCGCTGATTTCGGCATAGCCAAGCTGCCCGATACGGATACGTTCACCGTGACGGACAAGGCCATCGGAACGGTAAACTACATCTCGCCCGAGCAGGCGATGAACGAGGAACCGATCGACGAGAGATCGGACCTTTATTCGGTCGGCGTTCTTATGTACGAGCTTTCCTGCGGCGAGCTTCCGTTCACCGGGGACACGCCCGTCGCCGTTGCGTATAAGCACGTGAACGAGACTCCGCGCCACCCGCGCGAGCTCAAACCGGATATGCCGCAGGGACTCGATCAGATCATCATGCGTGCGATGGAAAAATCGCCCGATATGCGTTACCAGTCCGCGAAGCAAATGCTCTCGCATATACAGGCTCTTAAAAAGAATCCCGGCATAAAGTTCAGAACGGCTGCAGAGGCGGAAGCACTTCGCTCCGGTCAGAAAAAGAAAAAGGCCAAAGAACCGAGCAAGGAAAAACCGAAGCAGGAGAAGACCGTGCGCGAGCGCGGAGGTCTCGTGATGCCGATAATCCTCGCCGTACTGTCCGCGCTTCTCATCGTCGTGGCGGTGCTTGCGTTCATCGTGTTCAAGAACCTTTCGGATCAGATCAATCCATCCGATAAAAATGAGATAAAGATCAAAAACTACGTCGGTCTCGTATACAACGAAACGCTGCGTGAAGAGCTTGATCAGCTTAATATCAAGGTCACGCTCAAGCCCGGCGCGAACGGCTCCAAGATAAACGAAATAGTCCTCCAGTCGCCTGAGGGCGGCGAGGAAAGAAAGAGAACGAGCGATCTTGAACTCGTGCTCTACGTTTACACCGGAGCGACAACCGAAATACTCCCCGACCTTTCATACAGAAGCTATTCGAGCGTCAGAGCCGATTATACCGGCATTTACGAGCTTGAAGCGGAAAGGATCGAGGATCAGAACGTGCCCGGCGAATACGTCATCAGGACCGATCCGCCCGCCGGAAGCGAGGTCGTCGCAGGTCAGAAAATCAAGGTTTTCGTTTCGCGCGGAGCGAACGTGGTCCATGAAAAAATGCCGAACGTTTGCGGTATGCTCGCGTCGGCTGCGCGTCAGAAGCTGATAGAGAGCGGATTCACGCTCGGAAACGTCAGGTTCGTTGAATCGGATCTTCCCGAAGGGACCGTGGTGACACAGAGCGTCACGGCTTATTCCGACGCGCCCGTCAATACAGAGGTCGATATTACGATCTCACTCGGACCGCCCGAGACCGAGCCTCCGGAAACGGAACCGGAAACCGAGACGGAGACGGATCCCGGAGAGGAGACCGAACCCGGTGAGGAGACGGAGCCCGGTGAGGAAACGGAGCCCGGCGAGGAAACGGAGCCGACCGATAATCCCGGGGACGATCCCGGCAATGATCCCGGTGACAACCCCGTAGTCGATCCCGTTGAAGGACCCGGCGGCGATGGCTGAGATCCTTGAAGCGCGCGCTAAAATAATATCGTGCGTCGGCGGAAAATATACCGTCGCGTTCCCGTCGTGTGAGGGCGGGCGTACCGTCGGCAATCTTGCCGCCAAGGGCGCGTTCCGTCACGAACGGATCAAACCGCTGCCGGGAGACGACGTTATACTAAGAGACGACGGGACGGGTTATTTCATAACCGGGATATGCGGGCGGAAGAATTCTCTTATAAGACCTCCTCTTGCAAATCTCGACGTGCTTTATATCGTCACTTCATGCAGGACCCCGGCTCCGGTGCCGGGGTTTGCGGATAAAATAACGGTGATATGTGAAAAAAACAACATATCACCGGTCATCATTGTCACAAAATCAGAGCTTGATCCGGATCTGGCTGACAGGATCACGTCCGTTTACCGCGCCTGCGGTTACAAGGCGTTTTCGACCTCCGTCGAAAAAAGCGACGGTGTTGACGCGCTGAGAGAATTTATCGACGGGAAGCGCGGCACCGTCAGCGCGTTCTGCGGCGCGTCCGGCGTCGGCAAATCCACGCTCATGAACGCGCTGTTTCCGGAGCTTCCGTTCCGCTGCGAAGTAGGCGACGTCAGCCGCAGGATCGAGCGCGGCAAAAATACCACGCGCACGGTAATGCTTTACAGGACGGCGCCGGACACGTACGTCGCAGACACGCCCGGCTTCAGCATGCTCGATTTCGAGCGGTTCGATCTTTGCGACAAGGACGAGCTGCCGTATATGTTCCCGGAGTTTTCCCGGTATCTGTGCCGCTGCAAATACACGAAATGCAGCCACACGAAGGAAGACGGCTGTCTTATACGCGAGGCGGTCTCCCGCGGTGAAATACCCGAATCGAGATACGCGTCGTATCTGTCGCTTTATGAAGACGTAAAAAACAAAAAGGAGTGGGAGAAATAGTCTCACTCCAATATGTTTTTTACCGCTTCGAGCGGGTCGGCGTATACGTTCCCGTATCGTTTAAGCTTGTCCGCAGACATATGGCCGCAGCTGACGAGCGCACAGCCTGCGCCTATCGCGTCCGCGACCTCGCGGTCGTGCGTCGTATCTCCGATCAGCACGGCGTGCTTCGGTCTTTCCTTTCTGATCCATTCCTGCGCTATTTCTATCTTGCCGTAGGCGTGTATGTTGTCTACGCCGATGATCTTTTCAAAATACGGACCGATGCCGAGCCCGGAAAGCTGATCGCGGACCATATCGACAGACGACGCCGTCAGTATCAGCTGCGGTATCCCGGCGGCTTTTACGGCATCGAGCGCCTCGCGTACGTGCGGGCACAGAGTAAGCGGGTCGTTGTATCTGTTGTACAGCTCGACCCATTCGACCGCAAGCGTCTCGTACGGGATCCGGTCGAAATCAAATCCTATCCGGCTGTAATAGTCCCTGATCGGAAAGCCGAAAACGCTCTGATATTCATCTTTGCTTTCCAGCGGTTTGCAGCCGTATTTTTCAAGCAGCTCGTTTATGCTTCTTATGCACGGAGCCACGTCGTCGAGCACGGTGCCGTTAAAATCCCATAAAACGTGTGTCGGTTTCATAATATCCCGATCCCTTCAAGCATTATTTTTATCCCGATCAGTATCAGCATGCATCCGCCGGCGACCGTCGCCGGTCTGCCGAGCCTGTCGCCGAACGCGTGACCGGCGGGGACGCCGATAAAGCAGATAACGAACGTTATAAGCCCGATGACGCCGGATGAAGCGAAAACAGCCGGCGCAGTGTATCCGGAAAACGTTACGCCGACGGCGAGCGCATCAAGGCTCGTTGCGACGGCGAGGAGCGCAAGCTCACGCAGATCCTGTTTGTCCGATACTTTTTCTTCTTCTCCGCGCACCGCGTCGACGATCATTTTGATCCCGATAAAGGCAAGCACGGCGAACGCTATGTAATGATCGAATTTTTCAACGTATTGTATCAATTTATAACTGCACAGCCATCCGAGCAGAGGCATCGCCGCCTGGGCGACGCCGAAAAACAGCGCGATGACAAGTGCGTTTTTGAATATATTGTCTTTCAGCTTCAACCCCTTGCAAAGCGAAACGGAAAACGCGTCCATCGCAAGCGAGACCGAAAGCAATATCAGATTCAGGATTTTCATCATATTCTCCGGAGGTCGGTATGCTAAATAAAATAATCACTGATTCGGATTTTTACGATTGTGAGACGGAATATCTCCCGACGGTCAACAGACACGCGTCAAAAGCCGTGTTCATCGACGAGCAGGGAAGAGTCGCTCTCATGTACATGAGCCGCATCAACTGCTACAAGCTGCCGGGCGGCGGTATAGAAAAGGGCGAAACGGAGGCGGAGGCGCTTATCCGGGAGCTTAAAGAGGAGACCGGAAGAGGCAGCAACGTCGTATGCAAGATCGGCGAGGTCGTCGAACACAAAAACAGAAAGAATTACTGCCAGAGGACGGCAGCTTTCATCGCGTACGCCACGCAGGAGAGATTCAAGCCTTCGCTTTCGCCGTCCGAAAAAAGGCTCGGCTTCAGGCTCCGCTTCATGAATCCGCACACGGCTGTACGGATTCTGCAGGACGGACTCGACACCACGGACGAATACGGAAAAAAATTCATGTTCAGCCGCGACCTTGCGATCCTTCGCTACGCGGTGAAGAACTTTCCGCATCTTCTGTAACTTTTCGCCGCCGCAACGGTATAAATATAACATAAAATTCCGAATATGTCAATATCAAATATATTAAACCGGGGCGTATTGTATGAAGAAAAATTATCCGCTTTACAAAGTTGAAAGATTCTATGATTTCAAGGAAATGATGGATATTGCGGTAAGGGAGACACCCGACCGCGCGGCGCTTAGATATAAAAGCAGAGGGACCGTCAAAGACGTCACTTACGCCGAGCTTGAACGCAGAACGGATGCGCTCGGCTCGGCGCTCGCATCGCTCGGATACAGGGACTGCCATTTTGCGATCCTGTCGGAGAACAGCTATAAATGGATCCTTACGTATATAATGATACTTAAAGGCGAAGGAGTCGTCGTTCCGATAGACAAAGAGCTTTCCGACGACGAGGCCGTCAACCTCATAAACATGGGCGACGCAAAAGTCCTGTTTTTCTCGAACGCGAAAAAGAAGACCGTGGAGCAGAACAGAGACAGACTGAAGGGTGTGGAGCTTTTCGTCAATCTTGACGACCATACGGACGGCGAATGGTACAGATCGCTTTACAGACTCACCGAGCAGGGCGACGTTCTCGTCAACGCGGGATACAGCGACTATCTGAACGCGTCCAACCGGCGCGACGATATGAAAATGATAGTTTTCACCTCCGGGACGACGGGCGTCGCAAAAGGAGTCATGCTTTCACTGAGAAATATGACTTCCATGGTATATTACGGGCTGCAGATGATCACGGTCTTCACGGTCGGTCTGTCCGTTCTGCCGTACCACCATACGTATGAAGCGATATGCGATATACTGCCGTCGCTCCACAAGCACTGTACGATATGCGTAAACGAGAATCTGCGCGCCGTATCGGAAAACCTGAAGCTTTACAAGCCGGATTACATCATGCTCGTCCCCGTGTTCGTCGAGTTCTTTTATAACGCGATATGGAAAAAAGCGGAGAAAGCCGGCAAAGCCGCGGCGCTGCGGAATCTGATCAAAACGAGCAACGCGCTGAGACGCGCCGGGATCGATATGAGGCGGAAGCTGTTTGCGAACATCCACGAGGGCTTCGGCGGAAACATCAAAATGGTCGTGACCGGGGGCGCCCCGATACGCGAGGAGCTCGGCGAGTTTTTCGACTCCGTCGGTATCAATCTCATGAACGGCTACGGCATAACCGAATGCTCGCCGATGCTCGCCGTCAACCGCAACGAATACAGCGATTACCGCACGGTCGGACTTCCCGTACCGTGTACCGAGGTGAGGATAGAGGACCCGGACGAGGCGGGCGACGGTGAGGTCGTTGCCCGCGGTGAAACCGTAATGCTCGGATACTACAAGAACCCGGAGGCGACCGCGGAGGTGATGCGCGGAGGCTGGTTCCACACCGGCGACATCGGTCACTTCAACAGCGACGGAAGGCTTGTCATAACCGGCAGAAAAAAGAATCTTATCGTTCTGAAAAACGGGAAAAACGTATACCCCGAGGAAATAGAAGAGTACCTTCTCAGCTCGCCGCTGATCGCGGAGGTCGTCGTTTACGGCGAACGCGACGGATCGGGACAGGAGACCGGGCTTCTCGCCGAGATATATCCGGATCCCGACAGAACAAAGGATATGACCGATAAAGAAAAGGAAGAAGCGATACGCGCGGACGTCAAAAAAATCATAGAACCGCACGCCTCTTATAAGCATATAAACAGTATCGTTCTCCGTGATCGGGAATTTGACAAGACGACGTCGAAAAAAATAAAACGGGACTATACAAGATAAAAACACGGGACCGGCGGTATGCTCCGCCGGCCCCGTATTTTTGCCGGCGCGGCTCATGTTTTTCAAAAAAACGGTGCGAAAAAAAGTAAAAAACGAAAAAAAGCCGTATATTATAGCAGAAGGGTGGTGAGATCGTGGCTTATCCGGCGGAATTTCTCGACGAATTGAAAAAAAGAAACAGCATAATCGACGTGATAAACACGTACGCGCCTCTGAAACGCGCAGGCAATCTGTATAAGGCGTGCTGCCCGTTCCATAATGAAAAGACGCCGTCCTTCTGCGTTTACACCGGCAACGACGAGCATTTTTACTGCTACGGCTGCGGCGCCGGCGGAGACGTGATAACGTTTATAATGAAGGCGGAGAACACGGATTATCAGTCCGCGGTAGAGCTTCTCGCGCGCCGCGCCAATCTCACCGTGCCGGTCGACGGATACGGCAAACAGAATTCCGACAAGCGCAGACGCGTCCTTGAAGCGAACAAGGAAGCCGCGAGATTCTTCCACACACAGCTGACCTCGGGAAAATATCCCGACGCCGTTCAGTACGTCAAGGGCAGAAAGCTTGACGGCGCGGTCAACCGTTTCGGACTCGGATACTGTCCGCCCGGAAAAAAACTTTTTTCGTATCTGACGGATCTCGGCTACAAGCCGTCCGAGCTTCAGGAGGCTTTCCTCTGCAACCGCGGAAACTACGATATATTCGAAAACAGGATCATTTTCCCGGTGATCGACGCGTCGGGCAACGTAGTGGGCTTCAGCGCGAGATCCATGGAGAAAAAGCCGGCGGACGGCAGAAAATACATCAATACGAACGACACGCCGGCGTTCAACAAGCGCAGGAACCTTTTTGCGCTGAACCTTGCGAAGAATTCGAAGGCTGATTATTTCATACTCTGCGAAGGGCAGACTGACGTTATAGCGCTGCATATGGCGGGGTTCGATTCGGCGGTCGCGTCGCTCGGCACGTCGTTTACCGAGGAGCAGGCGTCGCTGATCAAAAGATTCAGATCGAAGGTAATCATCTGCTATGACGGAGACGCCGCGGGTCAAAGCAAGACCGACCCGGCGATAAAGATAATGTCCGATGCGGGCATAGAAACAAAGGTCATAACGCTGCCGGACGGCTGCGACCCGGACGAATTCATTCAGAAATACGGCAAACAGAGGTTTGAGAATCTTATTGCCGCAAGCATCGGTCAGGTCGATTACAGATGCGGCAAGGTGATATCCGGTTACGATCTTACGAGCGCGGACCAGAAGGTCGCGGCGATCGAAAAGCTCGCCGAAGTGATCGCTTCGCTCCACAATCAGACGGAACGCGACGTTTATATAAGCAAATATTCGACAAAGCTTGAGATCATACCGGAAAGCTTCAGGGCGCTTGTCGCCGACAAGGCGAGAAAGCTGAACACGATCCGGCGGAACGAATACGAAAGATCTCTCGTAAGACAAAGCGAGGGCTACGGCGACAGGGTCAACCGGGACAAGCTCCGTATGACGAAGGCGGCGTACGCAGAGGAGGCGATCCTCGGCATCGCTCAGATCAATCCGGATTTTCTCGGAAAAGCCGAGTCGTCCGGCGTTCTGTCGTCAGACGACTTCAAAACGGAATTCAACCGCCGCGTTTACGACGCAATGGTAAAATGCGTCAAAGAGGAAGGGAAATTCGACGTGGCGCTGATCGCCGACAACTTCAACGCCGACGAGACCGGCAGGATAATCCATATGCGCGTCTTAAGGGACGAGCTTTCAGACAACGGTTACGATGTGTTCTGTATGAACGCCGCGGCTCTGCGCGGGTATTCCGCGTCGCCCGGAGGCTCCGACGCGTCGTTTGACGACATTATGGCGATGATAAACAAGAAAAAATCGTAGTATAAACCGAAAGGATAATAATAAATGGAAAACGATAAGAAAACGGTGATCAAATCGCTGATCGAAACGGGCAAAGCCAAGGGAACGCTGTCGAACAACGATATCATGGAAGCGCTTGACGAGCTTGACATGAGCCTTGAGCAGATCGAAAAGTTCTATGAAAAGCTCCAGGCGGAGGGCATTGAGGTCGTCGGATTCCTTGACGATACAGCCGACATCGAGGGCATCGAGCGCGAGATCGAAAAGTACGAAAGCGCCGAGGAGATGGAGAAGATGCTCACCCAGGAGGGCTTGAACATCGACGACCCGGTCAGAGTTTATCTGCGCGATATAGGCAAATACAACCTGCTCGATCAGGAACGCGAGCTCGAGCTCGCGGAGCGTATGTCGTACGGCGACAGAAACGCGAAGAAGGAGCTTGTAAACGCAAACCTCCGTCTCGTCGTCAGCATTGCGAAGAGATACGTTTCCCGCGGCATGTTCTTCCTCGATCTGATCCAGGAAGGAAACCTCGGTCTTATGAAGGCTGTCGATAAATTCGACTATACGAAAGGATATAAGTTTTCCACGTACGCAACGTGGTGGATCAGACAGGCGATCACCCGCGCCATAGCTGACCAGGCGAGAACGATAAGGATCCCCGTTCATATGGTCGAGACCATACATAAGGTCTCCAAGATCCAGCGCCAGCTTATTCAGGACAACGGCAGAGAACCGACGGCGGAGGAAATCGCGTCCGAGCTCAATATGAGCGTTGAAAAGGTCCGCGATATAATGAAGATCGCACAGGATCCCGTTTCGCTTGAAACGCCTATCGGCGAAGAGGAGGATACGCACCTCGGCGACTTCATTCCGGACAACGATTCGCCCGCGCCCCAGGACGCCGCGTCCCAGACGCTTCTGCGCGAACAGCTGAACGACGTTCTGAACACGCTTACCCCGCGTGAAGCGCAGGTGCTCAGACTCCGCTTCGGACTCGAGGACGGACAGACGAGAACGCTTGAGGAAGTCGGAAAGCAGTTCAACATCACGCGTGAGCGTATCAGACAGATCGAGGCGAAAGCGCTGCGTAAGATCCGTCATCCCAGCCGCTCTAAACGCCTCAAGGACTTCCTTGAATGATATTGTGAATTTGCACAATATTTTATTCCGCCGTTTGGCGAATCGGTAGAATTTATTGTGCGATCAAACGAAATAAAAACGGCTCAATAGGCAATTATGCACAACAAAAACGCCGCTTTGAGCCGAAGAGTCGGGCGTTAAACTTAAATTTATATTTTAATACTTGACATTACGCGCGTTATATAGTAAAATTAAGTGTAAACAATATGACCATGTTTAAAATGAGTCAGCCATCCAAGGGAGGTTTGTTAGCCAAATGAAAAAGAGAATCGCGGCGCTTTTACTTGTATTCCTCATGATCTGCACGACAGTTCTCACGAGCTGCAACAACAACGAGGAGATCGAACCGGAAGACGTAAGGCGCGCCCTCACGATCACGCTCTACTGCGTCACCGACAAGGAGACCACGCCCGAGGCGATACAGAGAGTCGAAAATGCAATAAATCAGATAACGATGCACCGTCTGTCCACTCAGATCAAGCTTCGTTTCTACACGCAGGATAAATACGACGAGGTCATAGACAATCTCGTCGCCGATATCGCGCTTGAGGAGAAAGCGAAAGCCGACGCCGCGGCGGAATCCGCTTCCGCCGCCAAGGAATCGAGAAGAATAGCGCAGATAGATAAGCTCATCGCCGCCGACAAAGCCGAAGTCACGACGAAGAAGCTCATCATCTGGTCGACCGAGACCGAGGAAGAAGACGATGACGAAGAAGACGAGACCTTCGAGACCGAGAAGAATATTTTCGGTGAAGACGTTGAAAAATACCCCGAGGCGACGCCGACCCAGCTCGACATATTCCTGATCTGCGGTACCGAGAACCTCAACAAATACGTGACCGAAGAGCCCTACGCGTCCGACGACGAGTCGTTCCTCGTATCCCTTGACGAGGAAATGGCGCTTTCGGCAAAGGCTATAAAGCAGTACGTAAACGAAACCGTCCTGCTCGCCGGCAAGGTCGGAAACGTACAGTACGCCATCCCGACAAACAAACGTATGGCGGGCGAATCCACTTATCTCGTCCTCGACCGTGCGCTTATGAAAAAGTACGGCTTCGCGGAAGATGATATAAGACAGCTCACCAGCGCGAAGTTCGCTTCGTACCTTGAACAGATCAAGCAGAACGAACCCGACGTGGTCCCGTTCAAATCCGCCCCCGACGCTCCGGGCGTCGTATCGCTGTTCGAAGGCGATTCGATATTCGGCACGTACGTATCGAATACGGCTGTCACCGGTTTCAAGGCGGTACCCAAGAACCTCCTTGCGGCATACCAGTACACCGACCATCTCATCTATATGGAGCAGTTCAAGCGCAACGGCTACATACCGGAAACCGTCGATGAAAGCGCCAGATGTGGCGCTGCGGTCGTGACCGCCTCCGAGGAAGAGGTCGAGGACGAATACGACAGCAGCAAATACGTTGTCAAACTGCTGAGCAAGGGCATGGCTACGACCGATACGATCGGCGAGTATATGTTCGGTATCAGTAAATATACGAGAGACCCCAAGAGATGCCTTGAAATCATAACTCTCATCAACACCAACTCCGAGCTGCGCAACCTTCTTCAGTACGGCGTAAACGGTTATAACTACAGAGTCGATCCGGATACGAACAGGATCGAGCGTCTTAACCACGATTACATGATGAACATATTTGCGACCGGCAACACGTTCATTGCGTATCCCGAGGAGGATATGGAACCGGACGTATGGGAAAAAGCAAAGACCGCCAACAAGAACGCGATCGTTTCCCCGTACCTCGGATTCCTCTTCGAAAAAGAGAAGAACGCGGATCTTATAGAGAAAATGAAACAGCTCTCCGCCTCCGTACTCGAACAGATCAAATCCTACAACGTCGAAGAGTCGAGACTTGAAAAGATAGAGAAGCTCGAGAAATCAAAGGAAGATTATCTGAAGGACGCCGAGTCGTACCTCAACGAGCTCAATATAGTCAAGGAAGAGGCTGAGGAATACATCGCAAAGATCGAGGCGGCTCAGACCGAGCTCGAGCCCTACAACGAGGCACTCAACAAGGCGAAATCCGCGATATCTTCGTATGACAGCGAGATCAAGCAGCTTGAAAACCGTAAATCCTCTCTTGAAAAGCTCATAGCAGCCGAAGAAAAAGTAAAGCCGACCGAGGAGAAGCCCGACCTTGCTCCCGATCAGGAAAAGATCGACGGCTGGAAGAAAGAGATCGAGGAATGCGATGAAGAGATCAGAGCGCAGAGAGGCTACTCCTACGAGCTGAGAAAAGACCTCGCAAAAGCCCAGGCGGAATACGATGAAAAGAATAAGGTGCTTACGGATCTTCAGGCCGAATACAAAGCCCGCAAGATAACGGTCATCGATTCCGAAGGCAAAGAAGTCGAAAGAGATCTTTCCGTTGCGTACAGCGCGAGAAAGAACAATATGGAAAACTCCCTGAAGCAGGCTGACAACACCCAGACGCAGATCGACGCCCTGCTTATCCCGGAACAGTCCGTACTTGACGCAAAATACGCTGAGCTTGAAGCAAGGCTTGCCGAGTACAACGAAAAGGTCGAGAAGCTTATGACCGAGCTTTCGGATCTCAACAAGCAGGCTGTCACCTACAACGACGCGGTCAAAGCCGCCGAAGAAGACCTCAAAAACGCGAAGACCAACGTGGAAAAAGCGCTCGAAGCTTATTCCGGATTCAGAAGGACCAGCGCAATAGCCCTCTCGTACATTGAAGACAAGGAAACCGAGCTTGCCGAAGCCGAGGAAAAGGTAGCTGCCAAGGAAAAAGAGATCGAGGAGAGAAAAGACGACTCCAAGCTCGAGAAGCTCAATTCCGAGCTTGACGAGCTCAAAGCCAAGGCTGAAGAGATCAGGACCGCGCTCACAGCCGCGCGCGCCGATTATGACAAGACGTTTGAAAACGGTAAGTCTGAAAAAGCGGCGTATGACGCAGCCGTAGCCGACCAGGCAGCCAAGCAGAAAGCGCTTGACGACGCGAACGCCGCGGAGATCTACGACCAGATCGCTGCAAAGAGCGCCGAAAAGGACGAGGCGAGCCAGATACTCAAGAAATCCACGAGCGAATACAACAACTTCACGAAGACGAGCACCGAGTGCTATGACGCGATAGCGTATACGCTTTACAACGAGTTCTTCAAGGGCATCGTAACTGATCTTGAAAAGAACAACGTCGATTATCAGCAGTTCATGAATATCGGCGAGGAACAGGCCGAAAACGAAAACGGCATCGTATACATCTACAACGAATGGTACGAAGCGACGTACGGCGGCTGATATAATAAAATCAAAAAAGCAGGTTGGTAAAACATCCTGCTTTTTTTACGGTGCAAAAAAATTTAGCAAAAAGTGAAAAAATCGTTGACAAAACGGAATTCTTATAGTATAATGATCATGGAAATAAAAATTCAGGAGGAATAAAATGAATAAAACAGAATTCATTGCCCAGGTCGCCAAAAACGCCGGACTTGAAAACAAAACAGCTGACGCGGCGGTCAACGCGGCGATAGCAGTTATAGCCGAAGCGCTCAAAGCGGGTGAAAAAGTTCAGATAACCGGTTTCGGTACTTTTGAAGCACGCGAACGTGAAGAGAGAGACGGAAGAAATCCCCGCACCGGCGAGTCCATAAAGATAGAAGCGAGCAAGACCCCCGCTTTCAAACCCGGCCAGACTCTCAAAGACGCCGTAAACAAATAAGAATAATTCAAATAAATCATACCGCACGGTCCTGTGCGGTATTTTTTTTGCAAAAAGGTATTGACAAAACGCGTAAAAAGTGGTATCATATGAGCAAATGATCATATGATAATTTGTAAGGAGGTCTGAATGAAGGAACACGATCATACACAACTTTTGCACGACGTGGACTGTCAGATGCCGAAGGACGAAGTCCTTGCAGAGCTGTCCGAGCTTTTCGCCGTATTCGGCGATACGACGCGGATAAAGATCCTGTGGGCTTTGTTCGAGTCTGAAATGTGCGTCTGTGCGATCGCGGAGCTGCTTCATATGACGCAGTCTGCAATATCGCACCAGCTCAAACTGCTCAGACACGCAAAACTCGTCGGATCGAGGCGGGACGGCAAGACGGTTTATTATTTTCTTGCGGACGATCACGTAAGAAGCATCATCAATCAGGGAATGGAGCATATTTCGGAGTAATACCATGGCACACGAACATCATCACGAACACGGCTGCTCACATGAGCACAGGCATGAACACGAAAGCGAACATGAGCTCGGGCACGGATGCTGCGAGCATTGCTGTCACGAACACGGCGGCGAGGAAGAAGACCGGCGCGGCCGGATAATAAAGCTGGCTGTTTCAGCAGTTCTTTTCGTCGCGGCTCTTTTATGCGAGCACGTGTTCCGTCTTAACGGTATCATCTGCCTCGTTATTTATATCGCGGCGTTCTGCGTCGTAGGTTACGAGGTCGTGATCGAGGCTTTCAAGGGGCTGTTTCACGGCGAACCGCTCGACGAATGCTTTCTTATGACCGTAGCGTCCGTTGGCGCGTTCTTTACCGGCTCGTACGGAGAGGCCGCCGCCGTTATGATACTGTACAGTCTCGGAGAGTTCCTTCAGGATCTTGCCGTCGATAAAAGCCGTGATTCGATATCGGAGCTTATCGATATCGTGCCCAAAACGGCGACGGTCATCCGCTCGGGCGAATATATCGAAATCGACGCGGACGACGTTGAGATCGGCGATACGGTAGCCGTGAAGCCCGGTGAAAACGTTCCCGTCGACGGCGTCGTCATAAGCGGAAGAAGCTCCGTGAACATGTCCGCGCTGACGGGAGAATCTCTGCCGGCTGACGTGTGCGAAGGCGATTCGGTCCTCGGCGGATATCTGAATCTTACGGGTGAGATAAGGATCAGAGCGGAAAAGGAATTCGATGATTCGGCGGCTTCAAGGATCAAAGGATTGATAGAAGGCGCGGAAGCAAAAAAGGCAAAAACCGAATCCTTTATCAAAAGATTTGCAAGAGTTTACACGCCTGTCGTGGTCATTCTCGCCTTGATCGTTGCCGTCCTTCCTCCGCTGTTTGACAATCAATGGAGAACGTGGATCCACAGAGCGCTTACGTTCCTTGTCGTTTCGTGTCCGTGTGCGCTCGTTATATCGGTACCGCTTACGTTTTTCGCCGGTATCGGCTCGGCGTCGCGCAAGGGGATACTTATAAAAGGCGCGGAGCATCTTGAAACGCTCGGACGCGCGGATATATTCGCGTTTGACAAAACGGGAACGCTGACGAAAGGCTCGTTTTCCGTCGTGAATACTGTCCCGGCAGGCGACGTGAATGATCTTATTACTGTCGCAAAAAGCGCGGAAGCGCATTCGAATCACCCGATAGCGAAGGCCGTGTCCGCGCTTGAAGGCGAAACGCTTGAGGCGGAGGAGCTGACCGAGCTGCCCGGCGAAGGTATAAGATGCGTCATAAACGGCTCTGAATGCGCCGCAGGCAACGCAAAGCTTATGAGGCGGTACGGTATACAGATCGCCGACGGCGCGTCCACGTCAGTTCACGTTTGCAGGGACGGCGTGTATCTCGGCAGAATAGACGTGTCGGATACGCTGAAAAAGGACGCTTCGGACGCAATAAAAGAGTTAAAAGCCCTGGGGGCGAAGAAGACCGTGATGCTGAGCGGCGACAATAAAGCCGCGGCTGAAGCGGCGGCTTCCGCCGCAGGTGTTGATGAGGTGAGAGGTTCGCTGCTGCCTGAGGATAAGGTGGACGCCGTGGAAGAGCTTCTCGGACAGGGAAGCGTCGCATACACCGGCGACGGCATAAACGACGCCGCGGTCCTCGCAAGGGCTGACGTCGGCATCGCCATGGGCGCGCTCGGCTCCGACGCGGCGATCGAGGCGGCGGACGTTGTCATAACGGACGATAACATAGGCAAAGTTCCGACGGCGGTGCGCATTTCAAAAAAGACCGTCCGCATAGCGTGGCAGAATATAGTGTTTGCGATCGCCGTTAAGCTTGCAGTTATGGTTTTGAGCGTAACGGGCGTCGCAGATATGATGTGGCTCGCGGTGTTCGCTGATACCGGAGTGGCTTTACTGTGCGCGGCAAACGCAATGAGGGCGATGAAATGAGGATCAGACCGCTAACTCAATCCAATCCTCTTTATCCTCTCCACACCCCTTCTGAGGCAAAAGGAAATACCCTGACTAAGACGGGAGAATAAGGGGAAAAAGAAGCAAGCCATAGTAAAAACTAAGACCTTGTGTCTGAAGGAAAACTTCAGGCGTAAGGTCTTTTTTATGTTGCAAAGAAGAGAACTGGCTAAGAAAACGAAAGGAAAACCAGGGCAGGTAATCTAAATCGCTTTTGACCAGGCACAAAAAGAAGTCGATGACCTGCGTGAACGGACTCGGGAGGGCATGCTTACCGCTAAGCTGGCTGAAAAACAGATTGGTCAACGTAAGGGAGCCAAGCTGAAAGTAAAAAAGGCTGCCGTTACCAAAAAGATCATTTTGAAGTACAGCTGTGATTTCGGAGGCTCTTTGATAGACAAGGCAGTTATGCAACTGGCTGGAGTTTTCGCCAAATCGTATTACAAATATAAGCCGGAGCTAAAACGATAATATTAAAAACAAAAACGTGTGTACAAAAAGTGACTTTTAGACTATTTTAGATTACCTCATTGACTTTTCAGTAAAAGTATGATACAATTCAATATCCCAAGGCAACTTGGACTGGGCAACACCATAGACTACCATATATAATTCTTGGAGCTCTGCTCTGGAGAGGAGGTAGTGCTATGAACTTTGTTGTCAACGTTGACTGGAAGTTTGTTGTTGCCCTTGGCGCAGCTGCAGGAATCGTTATCCTCTGCGTGAAGATGACTTCTGATGCGGCTGAGAGAGTATCAACCAAAGCGGTTGATGCTTGCAAGGAGTTGGCGGTTGCTAGAAATAGCAACCACTAATCCTTGAAATGTCGGGGCACATAATCTTTGTATTATGTGCCTTTATTTTATTGATGAGGGAAATAAAACCATGACTGAAAAGAGCAATTTCCAAAGAGTATGTGAGACTGGTATGACTCCATGTGATGATGTTTACATTGAAGAATTTAATCAGGGTATCAATACATTAAAAAGATTTAGAGAGGCTTGGCTTCGTTATTCCTCCTTCGACGGTTCGGATTTGTTCCAATATGCAGATTCGGATTTCTATTTTTATCGCTTTACAATTGATAGGCTTGAGCGTAGTGTTGAACCATTATTAACTGATATTCTTCTCAGAGTTATGAAAAGATACAAGTTGTCGTTCGAGGTTCCTGACGATTTTAAAAAAGCCCCCTTTGTTTTTATCTTAAATGATAATAATCGCAAAATAGGAATCAGATTTAAGGATTTTTATTATGAGGAAGATGTCAATAGAATACTGAAAGATTACAACGTCGATGAAGCAACTATTATTAGGATTTGTGATGATTGTAAAGGTGAAAAAAGTATCTCCAGAGAAAATGATAATTATAAAAACGATGGACTTAAACTGAGATCAATATCTATTGAATCATTTTTTAAGAAGTATTTTGGCGAAGATGAGTACAATTCCTTTGTCTTGCACTTGAATGATTATCTTAAAGAAACACGGGAGATAACTGGATATCAATCTATTAAATTCCTATCTTCTATGAATTTAGCAATGCGAAGGATCTTTGAGGAAAAGATTCTTACTGAGTGGGATTATCGTAATTATTCTTTCGAAACAATTGATTCAAGTAGCAATCAGTTAGAAAAATATATGTATCTTTCTAATACGCCATTGCCGCTGCCTGTACTTGAAAAAATAGAGAATAATTACTTATCGGGCGAACTATACAAATCAATGCTCGGGACAAACGATTATGCAGAAAGTTTTATTACTTCTGAGTGGCTGTATCATTCGCTAAAAGGAAAACAGAACTTTGATTTTACCTCAGTAATAAGCGGATATCTTAAATCAATTGAACAGTTGCTCTATCGAATTGTCATGTTAAATGTTGACAACAACTGTAAAATCTCCATGAGTAAAGAAAAGAGTATTACTAACGCAGCCAAAAACAATAATGTTTCGACTTATAAACTGGGTAAAAATCATCAGTGGATTGAGGTCCCTGCTGATGAATCTGGAAACGGGTTTAAGTATATAGACCTAACGCAAGATCAGATTCAATATATGGATAGTTCGATAGGAACATTTGAATACTTCCTCAAAAACAATCCTCACATATTTGTTGATCAAGAGTATTCCAGCAATATAACGGATATGGTTTGCTGCTTCCGAAAAGAGTGCAGGAACGGGTTCTTTCACACACACAATCTAAAAGACTGGAGTATCGTTGAAAAAACTCGCTCTAACGCAATTTACCTCTATTTTGTATTGCTTGGTGGATGTATAATTGCAATCGATAAAATCAAGGAGCTTGGTATCTTATCGGAAGATTCGTTTGATGAACTGTGTAAAAAAATTCGAGGATTAAGACATAATAGCGTATACTATATCTTTGAGTACATTGATGGAAAAAAGAGAAAGATGGTATATGATTTTCTTAATAATACTATGGAATTTACAGATGGTAGAGTCGAGCATTATGAAAGCCTTTTATTCTATGAAGTTGAAGACTTTTCAAATGCACTTGAAAAACTTGACGAAGGAATAAGAGAAGAACAAAAAGTATATATCTCCAGAGATAACCTTCCCGTAAGAATCTACGTCGTATATCGAGACAATCGCTTGGAAGCCCTTGAGTTTTAAATGTTATGATAAAACTCCGTCCACACCACATCCTCTGCATAGCTCATTACGAGGGCAAGGGGTACAGTGAAGAATTCAATCTAAAAATGAAAGAGATCATTAAAAGTCTTGAAACTGGCGAAGAATTCGAGCTTGTTTTCGGAGCCGATGATCTTTGCTCAGCTTGCCCGAATCTGAAAAATGGTATTTGTGAGACCGAAGAAAAAGTCAACAGATACGACCGTATGACGGCGGATTTGCTCGTCATTGGTGAAGGTCAGATTTCGACAAAAACAATATTTGATGCGGCAAAAGAAAAGATATATAAGGCAAATAAGTTCAATCATATCTGTTCCGATTGCGAATGGTCATATATTTGTCGGAAGAACGAGAAGCAATAAACAGAGCCTAAGAATCCGAACAAATGATTGACATTTATAAAAAATGTGTATCTTTAGATCGATTGGAGTTACTAAAGGGAAATGCCTTGAGTATAATTACGTCGGTCACGGATACAGCAGAGAGTTTGAGATCAATATGGCAAAGATCAAAGCGGCGCTTGACGGAGGCGGCGCATTTACGCTCGTGACCGGACGCGACGACGTCTGCGCCGCCTGTCCGTTCGATCACGGCGGAGTTTGTGAGACGGAGGAAAAGGTAGCCCGGTATGATAACCGGGTCATTGATATGCTTGGTCTGAAGCCGGGCGAAACTTACCGTTACACCGGTCTTTCGGACGCGGTACGTGAAAAGATATTCGACGGCGGAAAGTTATCCGACGTCTGCGGAGACTGTGAATGGCACGAACTGCGCGAAAGCGTCATCGACGGCAGAAAATAATCGAAAAAAACGAAAGAAATTTCGAAAAAGGACTTGACATTTGCGTCTGTTTTTGATATAATACACGCGTTGACGCAAAGTGCTGCTATAGCTCAGATGGTAGAGCGCATCCTTGGTAAGGATGAGGTCATCAGTTCGATTCTGATTAGCAGCTCCAGAAAAACCTCGCCTAAGCGGGGTTTTTTCAATTTATACGATCCGCGCCGACGCACGGTTTCTCCGTTCTTTCGTTGTTGACATAATAACGCCGTTCCGTTTTAATAATGAAATATATTGACAAATCACACGGAATGATATATAATTGACGGAACTGAAAGCCGCTTTACCTGAATCGTGCGCGCCCGAGCTTTTACATAACCGCTATACGTTCTGCGTATTCCGCATCGAAGCCGGATCCGTAAAAGCCTGCCGGGATATTTTCTTTTCCGCTTGGGAAAGCATTTACGGGACAGAGCTGCCGCAGACGTTCATAGTCGAGGATACAGGCGACGACGGCTCAAAGCTGATGAGAAGCATTTACACGGCGTACTACGGCGCGGAGGAATATATCGGTCTTGCGACGGAGCTTTACTGTTCTATACCGATCTTAAAACAAAACGGAGCCTTGAAGGCGCTGCGTATGAGAAGCTACGTGTTCGCCTGTGATCCGGGCTGCGGCTTTACCACGCTTCTGTCGTCGTTCGGCGATTTCCTGCGCCGGATGCACGTTTATGAAAACGACGAAAAAAGAATCAGCTACACCGAGTTTACGGTAGGTAAAGAAACCGGCGGCGGCTTCGGTTCACCCGACGACGTGGTCGCGTCGCTTTCAGACCCCGAAACCGTTGCGGAAAACAATATAATCGGTATCGATATCGGGTATTTTCTCGAAGGAAACAAAACCGACGAGCTGCGCCGTTTCCTGCACAGGCTTTACGACTCTCAGAACGATTACGTATTCATGTTCCGTATCCCGTTTCTTGAGAAAAAAGCGCTTGATGACGTTATGAAGCTGCTGTCGGATATGATGCTCGTGCGCCTTGTCCGCATTCCGCCCCTGCACGACGCGGTGCTTCTTGAAGAGATGTGGGACGTATTTTACAATATGGGATATAACTTCGACAGGTCCCTTATAGACACGTTTTTCGAGCTTGTGCAGGCTGAAAAGAAGGACGGAAGATTCTACGGATTCAAAACGGCTGCAAAAATTGCCCATTCGATGATCCTGTCAAAAGCCGCGTCTGACGCGGAAAAGCAAAGAAACGGCGAGGAAGCGAGGACGGCTCTCATACACCCGTCCGATCTGCCGTACGTTTCTTCAAAAACAGAAAAGAGCGGATTTGAAGAACTGTCGGAGCTTGTAGGCATGGAGAGCATAGCGGACCGCATACGTGAGATAACGGCGCAGGTGAAGCTCGCAATGTCAAACGAAAAGCTTGACAGACCGTGCATACATATGCGGTTCACAGGCGCGCCGGGTACCGGCAAAACGACCGTCGCACGAATCATAGGAAAGATATTCAGAGAAGCCGGGATACTGAGAAAGGGCGCGTTCCTTGAGTATTCCGCGAGATCCCTTTGCGCCGAGTACGTCGGACAGACGGCGGTAAAAACCGCATCGATCTGCCGTGACGCGTACGGTTCGGTGCTGTTCCTCGACGAAGCATATTCGCTGTACGAGGGCGGACCCAAAAACAACGATTACGGCAGGGAAGCTCTTACGACGCTGATCTCCGAGATGGAGAACCATCGGGACGATATGCTCGTCATCATGGCGGGATATACGGACGATATGGAGACGCTTATGGAGGGCAACGCGGGACTCCGAAGCCGTATGCCGTATCTGATTCATTTTCCGAACTACACGAGAAATCAGCTTTACGAGATCTTTATGCTGATGGTCAGATCGCATTTCGAATACGAGCCCGAGCTCGATACGGCGGCGAAAGATTACTTTTTATCGCTTCCCGGCGAGATAACGGACAGCAGAGAATTTTCAAACGCCCGTTTTGTAAGAAACCTCTATGAGCGGACGTGGTCGAAGGCTTCGCTGCGGGCGTCGCTTGACGGGGCGGAGACGATAACTCTGAAAAAGGCGGATCTCATAGCGGCGTCCGCGGAAGACGAGTTTTCCGAGGCGCCGAAACGCACGGCGACCGTCGGCTTCAGATGATCAAAAAAAGAAAAGCCCCCGGGCGGGGGCGTGATAAAGGCGGACGTTTGGTCCGCCTTTATTCTGCTTTATTTCTTTTTTGTTTTGATTATGGTCGGTACGAGTATCGCCGCAGCCGCGCCGACAGCCGCGCCGATGATTATGAATACGACGGTGTTCGAATTTTTGTTATTACCGGTTTCGGACTCTGTCTCTGTCGCCGCGTCCGTTGTGTCGGAAACGGACTCGCCGGCAGTCTGAGCCGGTTCCGTGTCGGCGATATCAGCCGTCGGTGCGGAAGACGTGAATACGTACTTGAATCTGCCGCCGGGAGCCGCGTCGCCGGTGCGGTAGAAGTCGAGTATCTCGCCCTTGAACGCGCCGGATCCGTCTTCGTCCTGGACGTTATCGGTCCATTTGAAATCGATCTTGTAATCCTCGCCGCTTATGCCGATCGCCGATTTCGGTACGCTTATGACAAGCGTGTCGCCGCTGACCTTGTATTCAAGCTCCGCTGCGTCGCTGAGCTCATAACCGTTTCCGGTGAATTTCTGCAGATATACGCGGTCCGCCGTCGCCGGCTTTGCGCCTATGACGTAATCGAAGGATTCCCAGCCCCAGCCGTCTTCACAGTCGATGTACAGATTCATCCAGTTTGCGTCCGTATACGGAGTTATATCGGACGAGCATTTTACCATGAAGTAAAGCGTATCGGCTGTTTTTGCGACCTTTGCGTTGATTATGTCGTTTCTGCCTGTCGTATCCGTGTATCTGTATGAGCCGTAGCCTTTTGCGTTACGGTCGCCCGTGTTGTTCGGATATGCGACGTAGTTCGCCGTGACCTTGTCCCAGCCGGCGGCGTCAAGTCCGGCGGGTTCGTATTCGGAGTATACCGGTATCGGCTCGCAGCCCTTGAACTTTCTTATGTAGGAGACCATCTGATAGTAGTAGTTGTCGCGCAGAGCGCCTTTCGACGGCTCAATATCGCGGGAGAATTCGTCGTTGAATTCATCCGGGAACGCGTTTTTGACGACTGCTCCGGAATCCGGCCACTGCTGATATCTTCCGGCGATCCATTCGTTCCAGCCGGTGATGAATATGACCTTCGGATCGACCTCGAGCGCGTAGTCGAACTGCTCGGCAAAGTTGGCGCCGTATTTTACCGCGTTTTCACGTGTGTCTATGCCCTTTGACGTGTACGTACGTCCTATGACGTTTTCGCCGTTCATCGCGGTGATCTGATGCGTCACGTAGTTGTGGTTGACGGCTACGCCGACGGTGATCTGTTCGACGTTATCTTTATCTTTTCTTGCTCTGTAAGTCGCCT
>CACWOQ010000034.1 GCA_902762505.1 uncultured Ruminococcus sp.
AAAATGGCGTTCGCCTCATCCACCGCAAGCGGTCCCCCTTCCCCAAGAGGGGAAGGTAACGGTCCCCCTTCCCCAAAAGGGGAAGGTTATGCGGTTCACGCGGCGGGCTGATTTGTTGTGCGGCAGCGGTCAAAGGAGACCCTTCGCTTCGCTCGGGATGACAAGAAACTGCGTCAGGATGACAGTCCGAAGACCGCCTCACGCTTACCGCAGTAAAAAACGAAATACAAGACCGAAAGGAAAGAATATGACAGACTTTACATTCAAAAAAGCTTCTCCCGTATGGATAACGGGGGAAGAGAAGGAAATGAACGTATCCCTCGTTATGACGGCGAAGGTCGGCAGGGACGCCCGGCTCGATATAACCGGCCACTCGCTTTATCAGGTTTACGTCAACGGAGAGCTTGCCGCGGAAGGGCCAGCGCGCGCCGGACACGGCTTTTACCGCGTCGACACGCTCGATCTTCGTCCGCTTTGCACAAATGACGAAAACACGGTCACCGTTATCACAGCCGGCTACAACGTGAACAGCTTCTACCTTCTGGACGAGCCTTCCTTCGTCTGCGCCGAGCTTTACGACGGCGGCGTGATCACGGCCTTCACAGGCGGCAGCGGTTTCACGTATGAGAGATATACGGACAGAGTGAGAAGAGTACAGCGTTATTCCTTCCAGCGTCCGTTTGCGGAGGCTTACAGGCTCCCCGCGAAAAGAGAGCCGGTATCCGTTTCAAAGACAGCGGACAAGCGTTTTATAGAGCGCGGCGTGCCTTATCCGGATTATGAAAAAGCGTTTTTCAAAAGCGTTGCCGCAGAGGGAACGTTTGAGATAAAAGAGCGCGACCGTTATTTCAACGACAGAGCGATATCCGAAATAGGCGACAAGATAAAAGGCTTTCCGCCAGAAACTCTCGAGGTCTTCATAAGCCGTCAGACGGAAATGCTCGACTGCGCCATGACCGCAGCCGGCAAGCCCGCGGACGAGGTAAGGCTCGGCAAAAACGGCTGCGCGATACTCGATCTCGGCGCGGAGTTGACCGGCTTCATCGATCTGACCGTGGAGACGACCGGCGGCAGACTTTACATATCGTTTGACGAGATCCTGACGGACGGAGACGTCAACTTCACCCGTTTCGGCGCCTGCAGCGCGATGATCTACGATCTGCAGCCCGGCAGATACAGACTTACCGCCTTTGAGCCGTATTCTCTGCGCTATGCGAGGATCTGCTCGGACGCGGAATGCGCCGTATTCACCGGAGCGGGGCTGATCAAATTCGAATTCACCGCGAAAAACATAAGAAAAAAGCCCGTTTTCAACGACGCGGCGCTTGACCGCGTTTATGACGCCGCCGTTTCCACGTTCAGACAGAACACCGTGGATATTTTCATGGACTGCCCCTCGCGTGAACGCGCGGGCTGGCTCTGCGACAGCTATTTCACGTCGCGCACCGAGTACGCGCTGACGGGCAAAAACGAAGTTGAAAAGAACTTCCTTGAAAATTTCATCATGCCGGAAAAATTCGAATTCATCCCGGAAGGGATGCTTCCGATGTGCTATCCGTCCGATCACAACGATCACACGTATATCCCCAACTGGGCTATGTGGTACGTCGTTGAGCTTGAGGAATATCTGAACAGATCCGGCGACAGAGAGCTGATCGAAAAAGCGAAGGACCGCGTATACGGACTCCTTTCATTCTTCCGCGGATTTGAAAACGGAGACGGTCTGCTCGAAAAGCTTCAGAGCTGGGTGTTTATCGAGTGGTCTCATTCAAACGACCTCGTGCAGGATATAAACTTCCCGACGAATATGCTCTACTGCAAATTCAAAAAGGCGATCTCGAACATATACGGCGACGCAAAGCTTTCGGCGGAGGCTGACAGGCTCGCGCAGACGATCAGAGAGCGCTCGTTTACCGGCAAATGGTTCTGCGACAACGCGGTGTATAAAGACGGCAAAGCCGAGCTTTCTTACGACTGCACGGAATCGTGCCAGTATTACGCGTTTTTCACCGGCGTTGCGACGAAGGAGCTTTATCCCGAACTGTGGCAGACGCTCATCGCCGATTTCGGACCGAAGAGAAAGCTCGCCGGGATGAACAAATACCCCGAGATCGCGTTCGCGAACGCCTTCATCGGCAATTATCTGCGCCTGCAGATCCTGTGCGACGCGGGGCTTTATGAAGAACTGCTCGATAACGCCCGCGGCTATTTCGACTATATGGCGCAAAAGACCGGGACTCTCTGGGAGCTTGACGCGCCTCAGGCGTCCTGCAACCACGGCTTCGCGTCTCACGTCGCGGTATGGCTCTGCGAAATCTACGGAAAAGAAGTAAACGAAAAATGATAACCGACTCCAAGGGAAACAAATGGTATAAAGGAAATCTGCACACTCACACAACGTCAAGCGACGGCGCCGTAAGCCCTGGCGAGGCGATAAAGCTTTATAACGGCCTCGGATACGATTTCGTAGCGCTGACGGATCACTGGCACGTGAACGAGCCGGGCGAATACAACGGCACTCTGATACTCTCGGGCGTTGAATACGACATCTCGGTCGACGGCTGTTATCACGTCGTCGGCTACGGTCTCGAAAGAGATCCCGGACTTGCAAAGGGCGCGGGACCTCAGCAGATGATAGACGCGGTGAGAAGCGCCGGCGGCATCGCGACCCTGGCGCATCCCGCGTGGTCGCTTCAGAGACCGGATAAAATGGTACAGCTCAAGGGCGTCGACTGCACGGAGATCTACAACTCCGTCTCCGGCTTTCCGTTTTCGGCGCGTCCGTATTCAGGAACGCTCATAGACGTTGCGACGACGATGGGCTTTCGCGCGGTGCTCACCGCCGCAGACGATACGCATTACTACAAGGAAGACGTCGGCCGCGGCATAGTTTACGTAAAAGCCGCGGAGCTGACGCGTGAGGCGATCCTTGAAGCGATCCTCAACGGAGACGTCGTACCGACAAACGGACCGTTCATAGAATGGGCGGTCGAGGACGGGTATTTCGTCGTCAGATGTCCTTCGGGCTGCAGATCCGTCCAGTTTTTTACGAACAACTACTACAATCCCGACACGACGACGAGAGGCGACTGCGTGCGCGAGGCGAGGTTCAGGATCAAAAGCTCCGACAGATTCGTCCGCGCCGAGGCGACCGACGCCGACGGCAAAACAGCGTACACACAATATTATTATAATGATCCGGAGAAAACGTGATGTCTGTATACATCGACAAGATGACTCTGCCGGCGGCGCTGCCCGAAGGGACGGATCCGCTGCCGCGCTTCAGAAGAACGACGGGTTTCGGACTTTTCAAGACAAAAAAGGATTTTCCGAAGGAATGCGAAACGGACCTCGGCGCGGCTACGCGCACGCTGCCGTACCGCGTTCAGGACAGATACGGAAGATCGCGCAAAATGACGGAAATAAAGACCGTAGTGCTTGAAAACGAACGTCTGAAGGCGACGTTCGTGCCTTCCTTCGGCGGCAAGCTCTGGTCGCTTTACGACAAGGACAATGATAGGGAAGTGCTGATGAGCAACCCAGTCGTGCAGCCGTGCAATCTCGCGATAAGAAACGCGTGGACCTCCGGCGGCATCGAATGGAACTTCGGCTCGCTCGGTCACACGTACTTCACCTGCGACGACGTTTTCGCGGCGGTCATGGACGGACCGGAGGGCAGATTTCTCCGTATTTACGAGTTCGAGCGCGCGAAGGAATGCTTTTTCCAGGTCGATTTTCATCTGCCGGACGGCTCGCGTCAGCTCTTCTGCCACGTGAAGCTGTACAATCCGGGACCGGATACGACGACGTACTGGTGGACCAACGTCGCCATCCCGCAGGACGGAGGCACGCGGGTGCTTTCCTCTTCCGAGAACGTTATCGTCGTCTGCGGCGGAGAGGATCTTTCATACGAGCGGCTCCCTCATCTGTCTGTGATGGACGGCGATATGTCGTATCCTCATAACGCGAGCCGAAGCTTCGATTACTTTTTCCAGCCCGAGGACGGCGTTAAGACCACGTGGGAGGGCGGAGTGAACAGAGAAGGCTTCGCGTTCTACGACAGATCGACGGCTCCGCTCGTCTATCACAAGATGTTCTGCTGGGGAAATCACCGCGGCGGAGACCGCTGGCAGGAATTTCTGTCGGACGGGCGGCGCGGCGATTACGTCGAGCTTCAGGCGGGGATCGCCCGCAGTCAGCTGCACGACAAGCCGTTTCCCTCAGGATCCGTGATCGAGTGGACTCAATGCTTCGGCGGAACGTACGTCGACCCCGGTATGGTTCACGGGCTGACGCTTCACGAGGCGAACGAACGCTTCGCCCTGCACGTGGGAGAGCTGATCTCGGAGAGCGGGCTTCTGTCCGCGGATAAAAAATACCGTGAATATGCAAAGCTCGTCACAAAAAAGGAAGATCTCGTCAACCGCGGCGCCGGCTGGGGCGCGCTCCATCTCAGGCTCTGCCCGGATATAAAGCTTCCGCTGTGCTTCCCCGAGGATACTCTCGGGACGGAACAGGAGGCGTGGATCTCGCTGCTCGAAACGGGCAGACTCCCCGCCGCAGACCCGGATTCGATCCCGCCCTCGTGGATGACGTCGGAAAAGTGGCTGCCGCTGCTTGAAAAAAACGCTGACAAAAACGGCTTCATCGGATACCTGCACCTCGGGAACGCCCTGTACGAATACTGGGACAACGCGCACACGGTGCCGACGGCGAAGGACTTCGACGGCTCGGAATACGAAAAACGAGCGGAGGAGGCGTGGCTTTGCTCCGACAGGCTCGCCCCGAACGTCTGGGCGCGGCGCAACCTCGCCGTGCTGTACAGGCAGAGAGGCGATAAAGCGAAGTCTCGACGGTTTTACGATTCGGTGTTTTCGCTTGACGGAGCGTATTGCGATCCGTGCTTTGCCGCTGAGTATATGGGAATGCTCTGCGCAGACGGAAAATACGAAAAAGTTATGGAGCTGTACGGGCGGCTGCCGGATGACATAAAGCGCTTCGACCGCGTCACCCTGCACGCGCTGAGAGCCGCGGTCAAGCTCGGGTATGAAGATCTGCCCGGCGGCTTCGAACGCGAA
Organism: uncultured Ruminococcus sp.; assembly: GCA_902762505.1. Taxonomy (GTDB): domain Bacteria; phylum Bacillota; class Clostridia; order Oscillospirales; family CAG-272; genus UBA1248. Next base: position 5,079 of record CACWOQ010000034.1, read on the forward strand.
TACGCGGATATAAGAGAGGGCGAAACGAGCCTTACGGATCTGTGGTTCGAGTATAACGCGCGAAAGCTCGCCCGCAAGTCCGGCGTCGATTACGACGCCTGTGCTGACGGTGAGAGGAACGCGTTGTACGAAAGAGCGGAGACGGAATGTCCGCCCCCGCATGAAATAGATTTCCGAATGAGTTACGACAAAACTCAGAAATACAGAAGAACGTAAAAAAAACCGGGAATTTGATTCCCGGTTTTTTTATCTTATCAGTCTTTGAAAGCTTCTCTTGCCTTGTACGAGGTGTGCAGCAGCTCGTGAGCCTTGTGAGAATTGGGCTTGCCGAGGAACTGTTCGTACAGCGCCTTCATCTGAGGATTGTTGTGAGACTGTCTTACGGTCTGTCTCTCGTCCTCGGAGTAAAGCGCGTCGGCGCGTTTCTGCTTGTAGGTGTCGAGTATGTCGATATCCTCGTTCGGAAGGAACTGAGGCTTGACGTACGGCTGACCGCCGCCCGCGATGCATCCGCCGGGGCAGCCCATGATCTCGATGAACTGATATTCGCTCTTGCCGGCGCGGATCTCTTCGAGAAGCACTCTCGCGTTCTTCATGCCGTGAGCGACAGCGACCTTGACCTTGGTGCCGTCGATATCGATCTCAGCGCTCTTGATGCCTTCAAATCCGCGGACAGCCTCGAATTTGATGAGCTCGTGCTCTTTGCCGGTGAGCGCGTGATAAGCGGTACGGAGCGCAGCCTCCATAACGCCGCCGGTGACGCCGAATATGACGCCCGCGCCGGAGTAATCGCCGACGATATCGTTGTCGAATTCCTCATCGGGCAGCTTCGTGAAGTTGATACCGGAGCGTTTGATGAGTCTGCCGAGCTCTCTCGTGGTGAGTACGGCGTCGACGTCCTTGATGCCGTCGCGCTGGAGCTGATCTCTTTCCTTCTCGAACTTCTTCGCGGTGCAGGGCATTACGGATACGACGAACATATCCTTCGGATCTACGCCGATCTTTTCCGCGTAGTAGGTCTTGAGGATCGCGCCGAACATCTCGTGAGGAGACTTGCAGGTGGACAGATGCGGGAGCAGATCGCCGTAGTTGATCTCCGCGAAGTTGACCCAACCGGGCGAGCAGGAGGTGATCATCGGCAGAACGCCGCCGTTCTGGAGTCTGTCAAGCAGCTCGGTCGCCTCTTCCATGATGGTGAGGTCGGCGGAGTAGTTGGTGTCGAATACTTTCTTGAAGCCGAGGCGGCGGAGAGCGGCGACCATCTTGCCGGTGACCGGCGTGCCGATCTTCATGCCGAATTCCTCGCCGAGGGCGGCTCTGACCGCGGGAGCGGTCTGTACTACAACGTACTTGCCCGCCTTCATGGCTTCGTCGACCTTGTCTATCTCGGATTTCTCCATGAGAGCTCCGGTCGGGCAGACGCTTACGCACTGACCGCAGAGTATGCAGGGAGAATTCTCGAGCGAGCGGTTCTCGGCGGGAGCGACGATAGTGTTGAAGCCGCGCTTTTCAAATCCGAGAACGGAAAGACCGTGAGCGTTGCCGCATCTCTCGATGCAGCGTCCGCAGAGTATGCATTTTGACGTGTCGCGAACGATGGAGGGAGTGAGCTGGTCCACGGTTGTGGGAGTCTTCGATCCCTGGAACATATCTTCACGGGCGCCGGTGACTCTGGCGGCGTAAAGCAGTTCGCAGTATTCGTTCTTGTCGCACTGCTGGCACTTCATGGAGTGGTTCGAGAGCAGAAGCTCAACGGACGCACGTCTCGCGGCGGTGGCAGCGGGCGAGGAGATGGTTATCTCCATACCCTCGTTTACAGGGTATACGCACGACGCAACGAGTCCTCTCGCGCCTTTGACCTCAACGAGGCATACGCGGCAGGAACCTCTGGAGCATTCACCGTGATTGTAAGCGCACAGAGACGGGATCTGGTATCCGCAGGCTCTGCAGGCTTCGAGAACGGTCAAGCCTTCCTCGACCTCATAGGGAATGCCTTCTATTTTTATATTGATCTTTGCCATAATTCAGTATTCCCCCTTAAACCTTTTCGATTGCCTTGAACTTGCAGGAAGACATGCACATTCCGCACTTTATGCACTTTTCCTGATCGATGACGAACGGCTCCTTGCCGACGACGCCGGTGATGGCGCCGACGGGGCACTGACGTGCGCAGAGTCCGCACTTCTTGCACTTGTCGGTGACGACGACGTACTGCATAAGGTTCTTGCAGACCTTCGCCGGGCACTTCTTATCGACGATGTGAGCGATGTACTCGTCTCTGAACTGAGTGAGCGTGGAGGTAACGGGGTTTGACGCCGTCTGACCGAGAGCGCAGAGGGAGTTGGCTTTGATGGTCTTGCTGAGTTCTTCGAGCTCATGCAGGTCGTCCATCGTGGCTTTGCCGTCCGTGATCTTGGTGAGCAGCTCGAGCATACGCTTCGTGCCTATACGGCAGGGAGAGCATTTGCCGCAGGATTCGTCGCAGATGAATTCCATGTAGAATTTCGCAACGTCGACCATGCAGTTGTCTTCGTCCATGACGATCGCGCCGCCGGAGCCCATCATGGATCCGCGAGCGATGAGGTTGTCGAAGTCGATCTCCGCGTCAAGGTCCTTTTCGGTAAGGCATCCGCCGGAAGGACCGCCGGTCTGGATGGCTTTGAATTTCTTGCCGTGCTGGATGCCGCCGCCGATCTCGTAAATGAGCTCGCGGAGCGTGGTTCCCATCGGGACCTCGACAAGACCTACGTTGTTGACTTTTCCGCCGAGAGCGAAGACCTTGGTGCCCTTCGATCTTTCGGTACCGAATTTGACGAATTCCTTCGCGCCTTCACGGAGAACGTAAGGAACAGTCGCAAGAGTCTCAACGTTGTTGACTATGGTGGGCTTGCCCCACAGACCCTTTACAGCCGGGAACGGAGGACGGGGTCTGGGCATGCCGCGCTTACCCTCGATGGAGTTGAGCAGAGCAGTCTCCTCGCCGCAGACGAACGCGCCGGCGCCGAGTCTTACGTGCGCGCGGAAGCTGAAGTTCGTGCCGAGTATATTGTCGCCCATGAGTCCGAGCTGTTCGAGCTGTTTGATGGCGATGCCGAGTCTCTTGACGGCTACGGGGTATTCGGCTCTTACGTAGAAGTAACCGTTCTGCGCGCCTATCGCGTAACCGGCTATCATCATACCTTCGATGACGGCGTAGGGGTTGTCCTCAAGAACGGATCTGTCCATGAACGCGCCGGGGTCGCCCTCGTCGCCGTTGCAGACGACGTATTTGTCGCCATCGCCGTTCATTGCGAACATCCATTTTCTGCCGGTCGGGAAGCCGGCGCCGCCGCGTCCGCGCAGACCGGAGTCAAGGACTTCCTGGACGACGTCCTTACGCTCCATCTGAAGCGCGCGCGCCAGACCCTTGAAGGCTCCCATACCGAGCGCTTCCTCGACGTTTTCAAGACCTATCGTGCCGGCTCCGTAGAGCGCGACTCTCTTCTGCTTTCTGTAGAAGCCGATCTCTTCCTGTTTTCTTATCTTCTGTTTCGTTTCCGGATCCTCGTAAAGGAGTCTTTCGACGACCTGACCGCCTATGATGTCCTTTTCGAGTATTTCTTCAACGTCTTCCGCTTTTACGAGTCTGTAAAGCGTTTCGTCCGGGAATACCTTGATGAACGGACCCTGCGAGCAAAGTCCGAAGCAGCCGACGGTGCTTAAAATGACCTTGTCTTCAAGGTGCTTTTCGGCTATCAGTCTCTTGAGAGTCTCTTCGACTCCGAGAGCGTTGGAAGCTACGCAGGCGGTGCCTCCGCAGAGCATTATCGCCTTTTTGCCGGTGGATCCGTCGTATTTGGCTTTGAGCTTAGCGGCGTTTTCGGCGTTGATCCTTGCGAGCTCTTCAAAGTTTCTTATTCTTTCCATGATCAGGCGGCACCTCCGTCTTTGCGGTATTCGGCGATTATGCCGGGCACTTCTTTAACGTCGACCGTCGGATAGACCTTACCGTTGATCGTAACTGCGGGCGCGATACTGCAGCAGCCTATGCAGCGCAGCGCGTCGATGGTGAACATGCCGTCGGCAGTGGTTTCGCCGGGTTTGATCCCGAGAAGCTCGGAGAACTTATCGATGACCTGCTGTGCTCCTTTGACGTAGCAAGCGGTACCGAGGCAGCAGCCGATGACGTATTTTCCCTTCGGCTTGAGGGAGAAGAATGAATAGAACGTGACAACTCCGTATATCTCAGCAACGGAAATGCCCGTCCTCGCTGAAACGATCTCCTGTACTTCCAGAGGTATGTAACCGTATTCCTTCTGGATGTCCTCGAGGATCATTATCAAGGGTGTCGGTTCGTCCGCGTATCTGTCGCAGATCTCGTTGATCTGGGCAGTCGCAGCTTCACTTAAATGGAACATAACAGCTCCCCTTTTCTTTAGTATTAGTGTTTTTGGTATAACGCCTATACACTTCAAGATATTATATCAAAAACGCGTGAGGATGTCAAGGCAGAAAAACGTGATAATTTCCTATAAATTTTAAAGAATGAATTTCGTTTTTGTTATTTTTTTGGAGAAAATATCATATTTTGCAAAATGAGAGAAAAAACGCGCGTAAAAGGCGCGAAAAAAGCGGAAACGGGAGCGTTCGCTCCCGTTTCATATGATACAGTGACCGGCTCATCCGGAAAGAGAAGTGATCATTCTGAAGGCGCTGTAGATAAGAAATCCGAAAAACGGCGCGTTCAGAAACACGGTGCGCGGCTCGGCGGAAGGCTCGATCTGAAGCGGCGCCGGCTTGAATTTCAGCCTGACCGCGCCTCTGATGAAAACGACGGTCCCGGCGACGGTCAGCGCGGCGTACACCGCGAAATACACTGCCCTCGCCCACGGCGGCGCCGTCTCTTGCATGACAAGCGGTGAGATCACGGCTCCGATGAGGTTTATCAGGGAATGAAGCGTTACCGTGTATATGAGCCTGCCGGTGCGCACGTAAAGCAGACCCAGCAGAAGTCCGATCCCGGCGGCGTAGAAGAACTGAAAGAGATTACCGTGGAAGAGCCCGAAGGCGACGGCGGAGAAAACTATCGCCGCGCGCTCGCCGAAGACCGCCGTGCGGTCGATCAGAAAGCGGCGGAACAGCAGCTCCTCGAAAAACGGCGCAAGCACGACGCTTGTCAACACGTTGAACGGGTTCAGATCCCCGGTTATCCGCTCGACCGGGTTGACAGCCGAGCCGCGGGAGAGAACAAACGAAAGAACGTTGCCGAGTACGCTGCCGAGTACAAGCACGGGAAAGCACGCAAGAAAGAACCGGAAGTAACCGGAAAATCCGGGGCTGCGTTTTTCCGGAGGCGTCACGGGGAGCCTGCGCAGAAAGAGAAGCGCCGCAGGGATACCGAGGCAGTACATCACGATTATCTGCACGGCGCGGCTGAACCACGGCGACGACGGGACGGATGAACCGGAGTTTTTCAGCGCCGATGCGAAGGCTGACGCCGCGGCGGAGCCGAACAGAAGCACGGCTCCGCTGATCATCAGCGACAGCCACGCGAAAGAGAATACGCGCCCCGCGATCTGACCGTCGCCCGGGTTTTTATCCGTTACCATTGATTTATATTCGTCTTATAATCGACCGTGTCGGGCACGCGGACGTTTTCACGGTGGAAGGTTATATTGTATTTTTTCATCAGTTCATGCAGATGCTGAAGCTTTTCCGGAGACGAAGCCTTGTACCATCTCGTGTAAAGCGACGCGGAAATTATCTGCATGGATGATTTCTCCACGTTCGGCTTATGCTCGTCGTCGGCTTCCTCGTAAGCCTTGTCCCATAAAGCCTGCAGCTCCTTAGTGAATTCGACGCGCGCCGCCGTGCGCTTGATCTGAGTGCCGGTGAACGGCATTATTTTGTCTATCGGGTCGTATATGCCGATATGGCCTTCCGCGGCTTTCGCCGTCGTTTTGTCTATGTATTCGCGGATATAACGCCATCCGTCGCCGTAATAGCCTTTGAGGAATTCATCCATATATTCATAGTAACGCTCGCGCGTCATGTCGGGATCCCACATGAGCTTGGCGATCAGATACGCGCGCAGCTCGCCGAATTCGCCGGAGTACGACTGACCGTTGCCCTGTTCGTAAAGCCCGATCACGTTATGGTTTATAAAGAACCTGACGTTGTCGTAAAGCACGCCGAGATTCGGGAACGGATTGACGTAGTACATAAAGTTCGTCGTGTAGTCCCAGATGAAAAGGTTTTTGCATATCTTCGACCACGCCTCGATATCCTCGCAGAACTCCTTGTTGGCGGGGCATTCCGGATCGTCGAGCGGGTGGGAGAAGCAGCATTCTATCGAGCACAGACGGATGATAACGTTGTCCGCGGGCTTCAGCGTCTTCGGCGCCTTGCGCGTATATCTGTACGCGAGCGTGTCGACGTAAACGTCCGGAAATTCGTCCTTTATATCGTTCGCTATCCTGTTGACGAACGTGAGCAGCGAGCCCATCGGGGTGCCCTGCTCGTCGTCGAGCTTTTTGCAGTTCTCACATTGACAGCCGAGCGCGCCCGGGAACGAGTCGTTCTGAGACACGGAAACTATTTTCGAGTCGTTGTAGCCGCGCAGAAGCCTTCTGACCTGCGCGAGGACTTTTTCGTAAACGGCGGGGTCGGTAAGACAGGGCTGATCGTTCGGCGTGGTCGACGTGCCGGCAAGATACGGAAGAGAATGGACGAAGTGACCGGCGTATTTGATCGTTGAGCCGTAACCGGCGTCCATGTTGCGGTTGACGTAGCCGTTTATTTTCATTTTCGCCGCGAACGCCGGCTCGAACGTGTCGTACCAGAACGTGTCGCGGTTGAAGAGCTTCGGCGAATGGACGTATTCGAATCCGTCCGGCACTTCAACGCCGCGGCTGAATTTTATCTCCTCGACCTTCGACGTGTAGAATCTGCATCCGAGCTGTTCCTCAAGGAACGTGTAAACGGCGTACAGCGTGCCGGTCTGATCGGCGCCGGTGAGATACAGACGTCCGCCGTCGCAGATCACGGCGCAGCCGTTGTTCACGAGAGTATCGCGCGCCGCTCTGACGCGGTCGGTATCGCGGTCGGTCTCACCTATGCATATCTCGTGGGCGCTTTCGCCGTCGGATATCTTAAGGGTGACGCCGGTCGCCGCCTCCACGTACTTTATAAGCTCGTCGCGGGCTTTCTTCAGCGTCTTTGCAGACGACTGACATACGACGGTGAATTCCGATACGTCGACCCCGCCTATCTTAAGGCTTTTTACGTGAGGTCCCTCCCAGTAAAGGGGTTCTTCCTCGGGCGCGTCGGTCACGGGCTCCGTTCCGTCGTCCGTCACGATCTGCGAAATATCGACGCTTATCACGTCCGTGGTCTCTCCGGCGGTCGACTGAACGTCCGTCGTGTGAGGCGTGTTATCCCCGCATCCGCAGAGAAATACCGTTATCGCCGCAAGAACGGCGGATATTGCTTGTATGCGTTTCGGCATAACGGTCCTCCTTATTTTATCGTCTCGAATTTCAGGACGCTCGTGTTGCCGGTGGCGCTGCCGGCTACGCCGCCCGTTATGACTATCACGTCGCCCGGGGCGGCGAGCCCGAGCTGCTTCGCCGACTGCGCGGCGTTGTAAAACATCACGTCGGTCGACTGGAATTCCTCCGTCATAACGGGGTAAACGCCCCATGACAGCGCAAGCTGACGCCACGCTTTTTCGTGCTTTTTCGTCGTAAGGGCGAGTATGAGCTTCGGCGTGCGGAAGCGCGATATGAAGCGCGCCGTCTCGCCGGAGAGAGTGCATACCGCGATCAGCTTCGCGTCGAGGTCTATCGACAGGGCGCAGGCGGAATGCGAGATCGCGTCAAGCTCGTTCTTTATCCTGAATTTGGATACGCGGAAGCGCTCGGCGTAGTCTATGTCGTTTTCGGCGGCAACGGCGATCCTCGCCATCGTTGCAACGGTCTGTACCGGGTATTTGCCCATCGCCGTCTCGCCGGAAAGCATTATCGCGCTCGTCCCGTCGTATACGGCGTTCGCCACGTCGGATATCTCCGCGCGCGTGGGGCGGGGCTTGCTGATCATTGATTCGAGCATTTCAGTAGCCGTGATGACGCGCTTGCCTCTGTAACGGCACGTGGTTATCATTGATTTCTGTATCGCCGGCAGATGCTCGAACGGTATTTCAACGCCCATGTCTCCGCGGGCTACCATTATCCCGTCGCTTGCGTCTATTATGCTCTCTATGTTGTCGACACCGGAGCGGTTCTCGATCTTGGCGATAAGGTCGATCCCGTCGCCCCCGTGCTCGTGCATGAAGGCGCGTATCGCGTTTATGTCGTCCGCGCTGCTGACGAAGGAGCAGGCGACGAAATCAACGTCGTTTTCTATGCCGAAAAGCAGGTCGTCCTTGTCTTTTTCCGACAGATATACCTGATGAAGCACCTTGTTCGGGAACGCCATGCTCTTTCTGTTGCTTATCACGCCGCCGTAGGTCACGGTGGTCACGACGTCGATGTCGGTCGTCGAATCGACGCGGCAGGCTACGAGACCGTTGTTGAGAAGCACCGTGTCGCCCGGTTCGAGCTCGTGCGGCAGGTTTTTGTACGAGACCGAGACGCGCGTGTTGTCGCCTTCGACGTCAAGCGCGGTGAACGTGAACACGTCGCCCTCGTTCAGCTGCACCGGCTCGTCGTTTCTGAACGTTCCGATACGGTATTCTGGACCCTTTGTGTCGAGCATGATCGCCAGCGGAACGCCCATGCGCTCCCTTACGCGCTTGACCGTGTCCATTTGTTTTTTATGGCTTTCGTGCGTGCCGTGGGAAAAGTTGAAGCGCGCGACGTTCATGCCCGCGAGTATCATTTTTTCAATGGTCTCCTCGTCCTCGCAGGCGGGACCCATCGTGCAGATGATCTTTGTTTTTTTCATTTCTGACCTCACAAAACGGATTTTATCGCTTCAAGCAGCTCGGAATACTCCTCGAACGCCGGCAGCTCCGGATGGTCCGCTTTGATCGCGGCGGTGCTGCGGAAGAGGAAGCCGGCTTTGCTGTTCTGTATCATGCCGAGGTCGTTATAGCTGTCGCCCGCGGCGATCGTGTCGAAGCCCACCGACTGCAGAGCCTTGACCGTTGCGTATTTTGATTTTTCGACCCTCATTTTATATCCGGTGATCTCGCCCGATGCCGAATAAGTCAGGGTGTTGCAGAATATCGTCGGACGTCCGAGCTTTTTCATCAGCGGATCGGCGAACTGCGTGAAAGTGTCGGATAAAATGATGACCTGCGTCAGCTCCCGCAGCTCGTCGAGAAATTCACGCGCGCCGGGCATCGGATCTATTTTTTCGATCGTCTTTTTTATCTCGTTGAGCCCGAGCCCGTGCTCCTTGAGTATCGCTATGCGGTATTTCATCAGCTTGTCGTAATCCGGCTCGTCGCGCGTCGTGCGTGAAAGCTCCGGTATGCCGCTCGCCTTTGAAAACTCTATCCATATCTCCGGTACGAGGACGCCCTCGAGGTCAAGACACACTATATTCATGGCTTTTTCTCCTTGTTTGTTTACGTTTGGCGTTTTTACGAGAGTTTGAACGAACGCAGGTACATTACGTCGCCCGGCGCGCAGTTGTCGAAGAAGTCGAATCTTATGAGGTTTATCACGCCTTTCCAGTACGAAAACTTCGATATGTCTACCGTAAGCGTGTGGAATTCCCCGTCCTTTACAAGATCTTGTCTGGTCCTTTTATTGCCGTCGGCGTATTTCTGCTCTCCGGTGCAGAGGAACAGATCGGTCTGATAGCTGCCCGCGGCGTTGTCTTTCGGGATCATGTACTCTATCGTAAGGGTCTTGTATTCTGAGGCGTCGTGCGCGGCGCCGGTGTAGTCGAACGACACGTACGGGTCGCCGCCGTTGACGGTCAGCACGGCAGCCTTGTACTCGGACGAATACGAAATATCCGTGCTGTTTATACCGGAGATCATCGCGACGTCGTATTCGTTTTCAAACGAGGCGTCGACCATTTCCTTCGTGCCTCCGTATACGCGGTTCGGCGTGTAGTTTACGTGCAGAGACGCGTTGTCGCTGAAATCCTTGTTTGCCTTGAACGTTGCTCTGATCTGAGACACGGAGCCCGTCGTCATCAGATAGCTGTATTCTATCGGTGTGAAGGATACTATCTTTATTATGTTGAGCGGGGCGACGTAGTTCGTCGGGTTGTCCTGAGCGCGTTTGCTTCCGTCGTACTCATATCTGCCGGCTTTGAAGACGTCGACGTTCGGAACGTATATTCCGAGACCGAAATCGTCGTCCGGGTTGACCCACGCGCACCACGTTTCCGTGTTGTTGACTTTCATTTTCATGGTGCAGTCGTTCACGTATTCGGCTGAGCCCCAGAAATTGAGATCGTCCTTGTACGAGAGCGTGTCGTCCTCCCAGGAGTTGACGCCGTCGTACCATGTGAAGCGGGACAGATAGCTGACCGTGTAGAGCGCCGGCAGCTCCTGTGAGGCGTTTCTGTGCTCCCATCCTGAAAAGTCTATGAATCTGTTGTCCACTCTTATATATTCGCCGCCGACCGTGTAGGTGTTTTCCATATAGCTCGGCGTGAGGTAGTTTTTCTTCGACCAGTCAAGCGGCTGAGCCTTTATGTAGACGGAGTTGTCCGTCACGCGCAGGTCTATCAGACGGCTCGGATTGTTGTACTGGTCGCCGCCCTGAACGGGGTTGTAGACCCACATGCTGCCCATCGACATCTCGGGCTGATATTCGTCGTTGCCCGCCGTGCCGTAGTAGGACTGCTGGATCAGACGGCCCGTGTCGTGCTTGTTCACGAGGTTCGTAAGGTTCTTTATTTTGCAGGTCTTGTCTTCTATATAGTTTATACCGCCGCCCCACGCGAGGTTGACGCCGACCTTGAACCGGTCGTTTTCTATGTAGTAGGTCGTCTTGTTTATGAGCGGAAGCTCTTCAAGCGATACGTCTTCAAGTATGAATTCCGTCACGTTTTTGCTGCAGGATCTGGCGGAGATCGAGACGAGCGAGGTCGCGAGCCCGGCGTCGAGATAGGACTTTATAAGGCATCCGAAAACGCCGTTCTCCGCCGCTTCAACGTAATACTGAGCCGTTTTTTCGGAGTTGTTTTCAACGTATACTACGTCTATGCTGAGCGGCTGGGAGCTGGAATATGAGAACACCATGCGGTTGAATTTCCCCGTGACGCCGTCGAAGGTGATCCTGAAGCCGTCCGAAAAACGGAATTTGCCTTCCGTGAATCTTTTATATCCTTCCGCTTCGTATGAAACGCCGTTCACGTTGACGGAGGCCTTGCCGTCAGCTTCGTTTACGGTAAGCGGCTTCTTTTCCTCAGTTACCGTTCCCGTCGTCTCCGCGGGATCCGTTTCCGTTATGTCGGACGGCGTTTCCGCCGCCGTCGTTTCGGTATCCGGTCTGCCGCAGGCGTATAGCTGGGCTGCCGTCACAAGGGCGAGCAGAGCCGCGGCGGCCTTCTTAAATCTTTTCATATATCATACCTCCTCCGCCGCGTATACGGCGTCTGACCACAGTATAACACACGTGCGCGCCCGTGTCAACTTGATAATGTAAAATTAAAACGAACACGCCGGTATTGACAAAAGTAAAAAACATGGTATAATGATTACAAAGATTACATCCGAGGAGGTCACGCAGTGAAAAAGAGGATCTTCGCCGCGGCTCTGTCCGTGGTCACGCTTCTGACGTCGTGTACGCCGAATGATCCGGGAACAACGGAGGATAACGATACGGAAACGGTTGAAACGGCGCCGGCGACGGAGGAGATTACGGATACGGAGCCTGTCGGAACGGACGCGCCCGACGACAACGTCTTTCCCGAAGGGGAAAACATAGAGATCGGCATATTCTGGGAGCCGCCTCACGATTTCACGACGCCCGAGCAGTACGATTGGATAAGGGACGCGAACGTCACGTTCATTGAAGTCACCAACCGCGACGGCGCGATAAACCGGGAGGAGGCGCAGAAGCAGATAAAGCTCGCCTCTGAGCGCGGAATAAAAATTGTATATTCTCCCGCCGCGGACGGCAAGAACCTCGCCGCGATGACGGCGGAGCAGATAACGGAGTACGCGAGGGAGCTCGGCAAGGATCCGACGGTCGTCGGCATCCACGTCGTTGACGAGCCGGCGCAGCCGTGGAACTACGCGGGCATCTGCGCGGCGATCAAAAAAGGCGGACTCATGCCGAGGCTGAACATGCTTCCGTATTTTGCCACGTGGGTATTTGAGAATTATCAGACGTTCATAGAGGATACGATAATCGCCGCGGGTAAGGAGAATTACGGATATCTGAGCTACGACCAGTATCCGTTCCCGTACAACGGCGGGGATCCGGATATGTTTTATAATCTCGATCTTATACGCCGCATAGGTCTCAAATACGACGTGCCGACGGCGTTTTACGTACAGTCCATCGGCGAGGGCGGCAATTTCCGCCGCACGAACGGCGGCGAGATCAGGTATCACACCTCCGCGGGGCTTGCGTACGGCCTGAAATCGCTCACGTATTTCACGTGGTGGACGACGGGCTTCTGCGCCGAAAAGGATTACGCGATAATATCGCCGTACGGTGAAAAAACCGATATTTACGACGACGTGGCGAGCGTCAACAGGGATATCCTCACGGTCGGTCCGCTGCTCCGCAGGCTCGACGCGGTCGAAATATACCATACGTCGGGCAAGGAAGCGGGGATAACGCGCTGCACAAAGGACGACGTGCCGGTATACGGCAGTACGTCCGGCAAATACGGCTTCATTATCTCGCTCATGAAGGACCGTGAAAACGGACGCGAGTACGTGATGATCGTAAACAAGAATTACAAAAAGAGCGTCAGCGCGCATTTCGCCGTATCGGACGGTGTGTCCGCGTTATACGACTGCACGGGCGGCGAATACGTGCCGCTCGATTTCAAGGACGGAACGGATCTTTCGTTTGAGGCGGGCGGCTTCAGGCTCCTCGCGCTCGGCGGAAAAGACAGAGTGATAAAACAGCCGGAGCAGCCGGACAACAAGGCGCTCGGCAAAGCGCCGTTCGCTGACAGAGTCGAGCCGGGGGCGGGCTACTACGCCGCGTGCCTTACGGACGGCGACCGCGCCGGCGAAGGCGACACCGCCCGCGGCTACCGCAGCAGCAGGAACACGGGAGCTTTCGGAGTCGATCTCGGCTCAGTCACGGCGGTGAACAGGGTGGATCTGTACCCGGCGGGCACGGAATATACGAGGGGAGAAACGTTCCCGCAGAAGTTCACGGTCGAAACCTCGGACGACGGGGCGGACTGGACCGTGAGATATGAATACGACGATCCGGACGGCGCAAGAAAAGCGATACCGGTGATCAGGTTCGACCGGACAGAATGCAGATACGTGAGGATAAACGTTTTGAAGGGCTGCCCGGAAGGCGGATTCGCGGTCGCCGAGATCGAGGTATACGACGACGGCGGATCGCTGCCCGTACCGGACAACTCACTGTATTACAAGGACGCGTCGGACGTTAAAAAAGGCGACAATCTCGCGCTCGGAAAATCGGTCACGGTGCTGAGTGAGCTCGGCGGAGACTGGTCGCGCACAAAGCTCACCGACGGCGACCGCGGAAGCTGTTACAGCTCCGCGCTTAACCGCCACGCCACGGCGGACGGTGAGGAATGGATCACGGTCGATCTCGGAGCCGTGCTCGCATTCAACGAGGTCGACGTATATCCGAGACCGGGCGGAGCGTATTTCCCGCTCAAGCTCCGCGTGCTCACGTCGGACGACGGGAAAAACTTTACGGAAATATTCGACTGTGATGACGTGAAGCTGCCGGAGGAGGGCGAGCCGTTCGTATGCACGGTCGATACGGTGAAATCCAGGTACGTACGCGTGCTCGGCTACAGCCTCACGGATTTTCCCGGCATAAACGACGGTCACCTGTTCCAGGCGGCTGAAATAGAAATATATGAAAAGTAGGGTATGAGTATGAAAAAGATATTATCCGCGTTCCTTGCGGCGGTGATGCTGTTCTGCGCCGCCGCCTGTTCGGAAAACGGAGGGCCCGCCGACACGACCGGGACGCCGTCCGTCACGACGGCGGAGCTTACGGAGGAGATGACGCAGACGGAGGAGCTGACGGAGGCTGAGGAAACCGCGGAGGAGACTACGGCGTCGCCGTTTTCCGAGCCGTCCGAAGAGGTGCTTTCGGCGCCCGCGGCGACGGAATTCACAGTCTCGCGCGTGTTCAGCGACAATATGGTCATACAGCGCAACGAAGTCATCCGCGTATGGGGCTTCGCGCCCGCGGAGCAGAACGGCAGAAGAGTCAACGCCGAATTCGCGGGACTCACCGGCGCGGCGCTCATAGAGGACGGAGAATTCATGATAACGCTCAACGGCTCGCTTCCCGAATGCACGGAGCCGAGGCAGTTCAAGGTCGAAGGAGACGGCGTCGAATACGTTTTCAACGACGTTCTCGTGGGCGACGTGTTCTGGGTTGTCGGTCAGTCGAACATCCACTACGAGCTTATAACGTCGATGAACGAGCCGCTGACTAATCCGAAGGGAAGATTCGTGAAGATCAGCGACGACGATCTGATAAGACTTCACAGAAGCACCACGACGGACCCGTCGGGACTCACCGCCGGCACCGCGGACGTCAACAAAGACACCCCGATCAAACGCGGCTGGGAAAAGCCGAAAGCCGGCGCCGGGATGTTCTCCGCGCTCGGTTATTTCGCGGCGAGGATGCTTTACGACAAGCTTGAAAAGAAGATCCCGATAGGGATGATAGAATTCGGAGCCGCGGGAGCGGCGCTCAACGCCTTCTGCCCGAACGAGGTCTGCGATGAGCTGAAGATCGACAAATGGAGGGCGAACCTGGGTTATTACATGGCTCCGAGCGTAAACAACCATCCGACGAGATTCGTTTATAACCATTATATGTATTCCTTCCGCAAATATCCGATCTGCGGGCTCATATGGTATCAGGGCGAGTCTGACTGCAATTCCCCGAACGATAAAAAATATCCGGAAAGATTCGCGGCGCTGATCAAAAACTACCGCGATACTCACGATCTGATAAATCACGACTATCCCGTATACGTCGTTGAATTCCCGGCGATATGGTATCCGTTCCCGTTCGCGTCGGTCCGCACGTACATGGGCACGCTGCCGAATTACGTCGAAAACCTGCATATCAGCCAGTCGTCCGACCTGTGGAAGGACAGCAAATACGAAAACAACCTGCACCCGTACGTCAAATGGGAGCAGGCGGAGAGACTTACGTCGATAATCCTCGCCGATAAATACGGCGTCGGCGACCCGTATTCCGAGGGTCCGTCCGCCGTGTCGGCTGAATTCTCGGAGGACGGCATGACGGTGACGCTGAAATTCAGAAACGCGGGCGAAGGGCTCCGCTTCGAGGGCGGTGAGCCGAAGGGCTTCAAGGTCGTTTACAAATCGACGCAGGTCGACCCAGAATCCGTCGAGATCACGGGACCCGATACGGTGGTCGTAAAAGGATCGCAAAAGATAAAATCCGTACGCTACAACTGCGATCTGCCGGACACGTTCCCGGAGACGCTCACGCTCTGCAACAGCTCCGGCGTCCCGTGCGCCGCATTCATATTCAATATAAAGTGACGGCGATCGGGAACATGAAAAAAGATTTGCGGCGGTCCTGCCTGTGACTGCCGCGGACTGCGCCGGAAACAACGCTCCGTGCGGCGATAACGCGCCCGGTACGGGGCGTCCGCTTTGAACAGCACGAAAGCCGTTTATCCGTAAAACGAACGGTAAACGCAAAAAAAGACAAAAACCCGCCTCGGAACGTTCAAGTCCCGGGCGGGTTTTGCTTATTATATGATCTTTTCGCCGTCGAGGGCGAAGACGCCGAAGCCCTCGCCCGTCGGCAGACCGGAGGCGAGACGTTCTGCGTACGCCGCGCGAAACGACGTGTCGCGCGGAAGCTGTGAAGCGGGCAGATCGGAATACCGCCCGAAAACGCGCCATTTGTCGCCGAATACCGCCTCGTCCCGACCTTTTATGACCTCGAAATCATCCATGAAACGCAGGACGTTCGAGTGTCGGGGAAGAAAATCCCTGTGAGCGGGATATAAAAGCCACGAGTCGCAGCCGAATATCACGGGGCCGCCGCCGAACAGATCTGCGTAATGAGGATACGCGAGTCTGTAAGAGCCGAGTCTTACCTCGTCTGTCAGCGGAACGCCGCTCGACGGTATATGGAAATTGATGAACAAACCGCCGTTTTTGAGCGATGCGCCGCATGAAAGCGCGATATCTTCGCCGTCGTAGACCACGGGCTCATACTGGAATCTTCCGTAGGCGAACCGGGTCATGTTGAAAAACCCGTCGTACCATCCGGCAACGAAAGTGCCGGCTTTGCCGGTGCATTCGATGCATTCGTTCACCTTGCATCTGATATCATCCATCGACGCGTAAAAGACCTCATCAGGTATGCCCGCAGCTCCGTATCTGTCGTGCAGATAAGGAAGAGACGCGAGGATCAGCAGAAGGTCCGCAGCGTTTTCGTTTATACCGCCGTCCCGTTTTTCAGCCCGGACAGCCGTCAGCGCGCCGCCGAGATCTATCGCGCCGTCACGCGCGTATCCGCGCGCGATACGGTCGAGCGCGGCGGCAAATCCCGCGTCGCGGTCGAGCGCGGAGGAAAGCTCTCTTACGCCGTCCGCCGCCGCTTTGTCCCAGCCGTGCGACAGGAGGCGTTCAAGCTCTTCTTTGAATCTTTTTATCATATACGTATGCTTCCTCCGTCTGCGCCGTCAGGACAGCTTTGAGCCGCACGACGGGCAGAAGTTGCACCCGCCCTTCGCGTAAGGCTTTCCGCAGTTCGGACAGTAAGCGACGGCGGAGGGCTGGGACGCCTGAGCATTATAATACGCTCCCGTCGCCTTGTAATAGCCGACGCGTACGGAGGCGTCAGCCTCGGCGGGGGTTCTGAAAACCGGGGATCCGTCCGGATTCACCGCGTATATCTCGTTGTGGCGCAGAGGCTTTTTGCAGGACGGACAGTAGATGAAGCCGTTCGGATACCATGATCTGTAACCGAGCTGCCTGTCCGTATATTCGATCGGGGTATTGCAGTATTCGCAGTTTCTGCGGTACGTATAACCGCTTGTCCATACGGCGCGTTTGTACGACATTTTTTTATTCTCCTTGGATCGTTTGATAATATTATACCCATCCGCCCGCGGTTTGTCAAGCCGGACGGGATTTTCAGGTTTTTATCAGGCTCATTCGTTCTCCGTGAGGCTGAGCGGCGGATCGAGAAGAGAATCGAAGAGCGCGTGACCTATCCCGTCTCTTGCATCATTCACCCATTCGGACTCGTGTTCCGTCCCCGCCGCCGCTATCGCCTCACAGATCAGCTTTCGCGGACCCGGGGCGGGGAAGATATGTTCATCGTCCGAATAGCCTCCGAAGTAACGCAGTCCGAGATGCAGACCGTACTCGTCGCCGTCGTCAAGATCTATATGCCTGTGGATCAGAAAATACTTGAGCGGCGGCAGACCCTTTTCGGGCAGTTTTTTTATCTTCTGATACGCCAGCGTGAAAGCCCACGCGCCCTCAAGCTCCGTCCGCGGCTCGCCCGTCCGGGTGTTGAAGCCCTGCTCGTCGAACACAAGGCGGCGCGGCGCGCCGTTATACAGGTATCGACTTCGGGTGAGAAGCACCTGCCACATTTCAAGGTTTTTCATGGTGATGATCGGCGTATCGAGGTCGAAGCGCGGCGTTTTGTCGTTGTAAAAATCGGGATGATCGAGGTTTTCCGGGTAAGGATGCGCAGAAACGCCCCAGTCGAAATCGCCGTCGCGGCGGCAGTTTTTCAAAAGCTCCTCAAGGCAGAGGCGCGCCGGATAATAGTGAAGCGGATCGTCGATATACGGGCGGTTGAAATTCATTTCAAGCGATACGTCGACGCCGTATCCGCTCCTGTATTTTTTTGACAGAAGCGAGGCGATGCGGAGCGCCGCCGTGTATTCCTCCATGAATTCCGCGCAGGTCATCTCTCCCGCGTTGTGCCATATCCGCGCGGAGTTCACCTCGTTGCCGACGTCCATGACGGCGGAACAGCCGTAAGGGCTGCCGTATCTTGCGTAGCGGCTGAAAAGAAAATCGAGGCTCGCGCAGAAATGATCGAGACCTTCCTCGGTGCGGAGGTTCACCGCGCTCATCTCGGCGCCGTCAAAATCCGGTTCGTAGCACGGATGGCGGATAACGTCGAATATCCTGCCGCTTCCGCGCACGTTCTGAAAATTCTTGCGGTTTATGAATCTGATCAGCACCGGCACGCCTTTTTTCGCAAGCTTTGACAGATATCTGTCGTGCAGCTCCACGTGCGCGCGGTTGAACCGGTATTCCGCGCCGTTCCATACGTGGATGACGTCGTCTTCACCGGGCGTTTCGGCGAATAGCCACGCCTCGTCGATCTCGTCCATCATGACGCCGAAACGCATGTATTCGATATCCTCGTCAGGCGCTGTGCACCATGTTCCCAGGGGACGTTCCGGCTCGGGAAACGGCAGGTCTGATTCGCTGAAGCCGGACTCGGTGCCGGTAACGTAACACGGACCGGACAGCTTTTGTCCGCCGCATTCGGCTTCAAACCGTGCGATGAGCAGATCGTATCCCGGGTCGCGCGGGATCCGGATATTTCCGTCCGTGACGGTAAAGCCGCCGGAAAACACACGGCGTCCCGGGTATTTCGACGTGCCCGGCTCCGGGCGCGCATTGACGAGCGGAACGAAAGCCGAAACGGTGACGGCAGTCCCGTCCGGCGCGTCTGTTTTCAGTCTGACGCAGTCTTTTCCGCAGATAATACCGGTGATTT
>CACWOQ010000035.1 GCA_902762505.1 uncultured Ruminococcus sp.
ATGCGGATGAAAGGTACGCTGAGACAGTATCTCGAAGAGGTCAACGCAGACGCTGAGGAAAGGCTTGCCCGACTTGAGACCGAGCTGGCGAAGAACGAGGGCGTGACCGAATCGCTCAAACGACAGGATCAGATGGTGTGGGTTCAACGGATGAACTCAATCCGTGATCGTGTGTTTGAAATTGTCAGCAAAGACATTGTCTATCATTAAGAATGTTGGCAGGGCTTAACAACCCTGCCAAAACTATTTTTGTTGGTTTTTCGTATAAGTATATCAGCAGTATGTTAAATTTATGCTACTGGTCATACTTACATATAATAAACCATTACGAATATATGATTCTCTCTCCTTTTTCAGTTAGTCGATACGTCATCACTGAACCATTTTTTTCTACAGTAAAAATCCCCTCATCACAAAGATCAGACATTACTTTATCAAATTCTCTTTGCTCTACCGGATTAAGACTAAACCTGAAAGGATTATACTGCTGAAATCTCCATAAATAATCCTTGACAACATTTTGGCGTCTAATTTCTTCAATAATTTTCTTTCTCATTATATCCTCCATATTATATTCAATATTTTTAAATGTCTAAAATATTTTTGTTTTTTTCACTGTCTACTTGACAGGGGGCGCATCAAAACCGGTGATTCTCGCCGGTTTTTTCATTTTCTCCGTTTTTTTGCTTTTCAAAATCCGAAAAAAGCGAAGAAAAGCAAAACCGGGCGCGAAGGAGGTACCGCGCCCGGCCGTGTCTGTATTTTTTTGCCCGGCTGTCAGAACGAAAGTCCCGCCGCGCTTAAGAGCTTAACTGATTCTTCAGCGGTTACATCAGCGCCGTCGCGCCTGTCGTCGCCTTTGTCCGCGGCGTCAGGCAACAAAGTGTCGAGCGCACGGTTGCCGGAGAGGCAACCCTCGCCGAACGAACCGCAAACGCGCCCCGCGCCTTCGCTCAAGCTGTCGAGAAACGCGCCGCAGTCTTTTACGGGCCCCGGCCAGCTGTTGTCGGCGGCGTGAGCCTTTCCGACGATGCCGCCTACCGTGCTTTTGCCGTTTACGGTGCCGAAAGCGAAGCATTTTTCAACGCCGTTGCCCGCCTCCGCGATATTGCCGAGCGAGCAGCCGATTATACCGCCGACCGTATCGGAATTCGGTGCGTCCACCGTTCCGCGGAACATAAGAGCGACGTTCGTTCCGAACTCGTTGTAGCCCGCGACGCCGCCGATCGTATCGGTGTCGGCGACGGACGGATCGACGCTGACAGTGACGTTATCGAGCACTATGTTTTCAAACGCGCTGTGATCGTTTGTTCCGGACAGTCCGCCGAGGAAGCGCATTCCCCTGATCGAGCTGTTGGTGACTTTGACCCCGCTGATGACGCTTCTGACGGCTTTGCCGGACAGGATGCCGGTGAAAAGGCCGTCCGATTCGATATGAACGTTATCGATGATCAGATCTCTGATCTCCGCGCCTTCAAGAAGGGTGAATATGCCGGAGCCGCCATTCATCGTAAGATTCTTTACCGTATGACCTTTACCGTCAAGCTTTCCGTTGAAAACGGTTATACCCGAAAACGCGGCTCCGCTCATATCTATGTCCGCGCCGAGCGTATATTCGCCTTTCTGTTTGATATTCGCGAACTGCTCCGGCGTCGTTATTACCCCGTCGTCTCCGATAACTGTCGGATCTTTACCCGGCACGTAATCGAACTCCGTCGTACCGGCGCACTCGCCTCCGGTCCCTCTGACCTTAACGTAAAGCTTCCCTTCGGTTTTTATACCGGGGTCGGTGCCTTTTGCGACGTCGATGTAAAGCCAATCGGCGTCCTTGAAGTCTTCTGCCGTCGAGAAGCACGCCTCAAGCGGCATCCCCGCGGTATCGAAGAAAACCCTGCCGTTATCGATCTTCGTTATCTTCGGCGTAGGAGGCGGCGCCGGGGTCTTCCCTTCAAGCGAATACATGACGTTCGCAACGTAATCGTAGACGCGGAATCCCCAGTCGACGTTCGGCTCCATGTGAGCGCTCTTGTTTCTCGTGATGCCCTCCTGCGGCTCGTCATACCACGAAAGCGAGTAATTCCAGCGGTTTACTATAAGAGCCTTCGGTTTGTATTTCGCAACGGGTTCGGAGTATCTTTCGATACAGGTCTTCCCGTCGATCAGATCAATCAAGCCGTCCCAGTCTTTCCCGCCGAGATAAAGCGACGCCCACGTCTGCATCATTTCTACCGTGCCGTCTTTGCCTTTTTTGTAGAACGGCTTATAATATCCCTCTTTGTCGCCCGGCACGTTTTCGACGAACAGCCAGACCGGATCGTTTTCATCAAAATACGCTCCGCCCTCTCCGTCGTCTTTCATGTAGCCTGCCAGATATCCGTTGCACCAGCGGATGTTGAAGCGTTCGTCGTCGAACGGGAATTTGTCTCTTTTGCTCCATCTCTCTATCAGATGCCAGTCGGCGAAAATGACGATAAACGGTTTATCCGCGCGGTCCGATCCGTCGTCGAATTTATACCATCCGTCGCCGTGCTCGCCGTATATGTCGTAAAGGTCGTCGAGTAACATTTGCAGTCCGTCGTACTCTTCCCCGAACAGACGGACGGAAACGTAAGCCTTCGGATTTTTATAGTTCTCCGGTTTTTCCGCCGAAACGTCGAGTACGGACGTGAACGAGGTCATCGTTCCCTTGAAATATTTCGCCATTCCGTCATATCCCTGAAGGCGCGGAGATCTCGTGTTCGTTATATCGCACTGTACGGCGTCCGTCCCCATCGCCGCCATCCAGTAGAAATGCTGACGGATGACGTTTTTATCCGTGCTATCGTACGTACCGAGAAGCGGCGTCGTGACTCTGTACATACCCGAGCCGGGCTTTGGATCGTCCGGGTATTCGGGATTGAGCGGATACCACCCGTGGTCCGGGCGCGTGTTGATCGACATTCCGCTGTCTATGTCGTACAGCATTATAATGTCCATACCGTCTTTTTCCTCCACAGGATACTCGGTTTCATACTCTGTTGTAACGGCTTCGGTCCCGGAAGTGACGGGGGCCGTCGTTTCATCCGTGCCCGCGGTGTCCGTTTCCTTCGGCGTGCATGACGACAGTACCGTAAGCGCCGCGAGTATCACCGAAAGCGCGTATTTTATTATAATTCTTTTCATTTTCTCTTTTTCCACACGAAGATAACGGCGCAAGCCGATACCGCAAGAGCCGCGGCCGCTGCCGCAACTGCGCCGTCAGCAGTTACCGGGTTGACCGGCCTGTCGGGCTGATCCTGTCCGGAAGGCTCCGTGGTGTCGTCGGGCGTTTCCGTATCCGGCGCGGCGTCCTCTTCAAGCAGCGTGAGTACGAGCTTATCGAATATCGCCTCGGTATTGCCGCTCGACGTGCCGGTCAGTTCAACTTTCACGGTATGGGCGCCGGCGGCGAGTCTGACGTCAGAAAGGCCGATATCGGTCTTCGTCCAGTTGCCGTTGTTGTTGAAATCGATCTCATCGGATACCGCGTTTCCGTCAATATAGATCTTTATCTTCGCCGAGCCCTGATTCGCGACGTAGACGAGTTTTACCGAGTATTTGCCGGACTTTTCGACCGTAAGGTCGCTGTTTTCGATATAGTTGCCGGCGGCGTAAAGGTTGGTGTAAAGCGCGCGCGGCACGGGCAGACCGGGATTGGAATAATCCTCATGCCAGTAGTCTCCGGACGGCGTCCACGTTCTGTCCTCGAATTCGAACGTTATATTGTCCCCTTCTTCGGCTTCTTCAACGAGTGTGAATTCAAGTTTGTCGATGAACGCTTCGTAATTTGTCGCGGTCGTGCCGGTGCATTCCATTTTGACGGAATGGTCGCCGTCGGTGAGCGCAACGGTGCCGAGATCCGCCTGAGCCGCGGTCCAGCCGCCGTTGTTGTTGAAGTCGACCGGCGAGCCGATCTTCACGTTGTCCACGTAGAACTGTATCGTCGCCGAGCCCTGGTTCGCAACATAGATGAGCTTGACGGCGTATACTCCGGCTTTCGGTATACTGAGACCGGACGTCTGTACGGCGTTGCCCTGACCGTAGATATTGCAGTAGAGCGATCTTCCGGCAGGATATGCGTCATGCTGTTCTTTTGACATTTCGCCTTTCCAGAATTCCCCCTGAAGTACCGTCCACTCCCGGTCTTCAAATTCGAAGACCGCGTCCGCGGCGGACGCGCAAAGCGTCAGCATCGCGCAAAGAAACGCCGCCGTGATGATGATGGAAATGATCTTTTTCATATTATTTTCCTTTCTTATCTTTTTATCTTTCGACAAATTTGTCGTAAACTTTCAAAAGCGCCTTGTTCAGGGTCTTGCTTGCCCTCGCGTAATAGGATGAGAGCGTCTTTTTGTTGCTTGTGAGCATGCTGACAAGGCTGTCCCTGAACGTTCCGCCCGCCCATCCGTAGAAATAGATCGGGTCGTATATCCTTGAATTGAGGATGATGTTCAACATCTCGTACGAATGCTCATCGCGCACATATTTGCTTGAGAGCGCTTTGTCATAAAACGCCGGCGTGAGCGTCCTGTACGATTCCGCCGCGAGCGCCTCGATGATGAATCCCGTCATCGATAGCTTGTCTCCCTTCACCGCCACCGGGACGGAAAGAAGCGGATAAAACGGATACGCGTACGTGCTGTAGCGGTCCTGAGACTTATCGTATTTCGGCTCCGGAAGTATGCCGAAATCCGTATCCTTGTTCGCGCGGGCCTCAAGCACCGCAGCTATATCCGCGTCGGTGAACAGCGCCGTGCTGTTATAGAATTTTGTCTGTATGGTGTAACCGTACGTGTCCGCGTCGGAGATTCCGGGGACCTTGCCGACGTTCCACGTGGCTACCGTTATGTATTTGTCGTTTCCGAGATCGATTATATCATTCACCACATTCTGCAGTCTCTCGGTCAGCGTCGCCACGGTATAGTAGTCTCTGCCGTCCTTTACGACCCATTTCTCGCCTGCCGCGACGGTGAACGACCACATCATATCCGGCGGTACGGCAAGAGCGTACGTATCCACGCCGTCGCGGATCGAGTTGCCGTTGTTGTCGTTATAGGCGTTGCAGGATCTGAGAAGGGTGTAAAAGCGGTCGAAAGTCCAGTCCCCCGCCCTGACGGTATCGTACAGCCCGGGCAGACTTACGTCGAGCTTGTTCGCGAGCGTCGTATCGACTACAAGAAGATGCGTGTATATCGCGATCGAAGTCGAGATATCTCCCATCAGGCCGTAAAGCTTGCCGCCGTAAGTAAAATCGTTCACGACGCCCTGATCCCAGTATTTTTTTGATGTGTCGACGTACGGCACCTCGCCGTAATCGTAAAACGCCCCTTCTATCGACAGCGAAAAGAAATCGTCGACCTTGAGCCACATGGCGTTGTACGTGTCGTCGTTCGCCTTGAAGGCGTTTTTCGCGATCGTCGGCGCGTTGTCGTCCCTGACCGCGGCGATCTTCACGCCGTAATTATCGAATATCGCCGAGTTGCGTCTGAAGACCGAGCTCATCACGATATCGGACGAATCCTCCTCGGTCTCAACGTCGTACAGATGAGCGAAGCACGGAAAGTTATGCACAAGAAACGTAAACGTCTCTCCGTCAAATCTGAGCTGCGGCAGATCGGGCGTATATTCCGGATCCGACGTCTCATCCGGCGCAGTCGTTTCCGGGACGGCGGATCCCGTCTGTTCATTCTCCGCCGCGCACGATATAAAGAGCGGCAGAAGAAGCAGGATACAGATAACAAACGTCGTTATCCTTTTCATTTCATCACCTCGATACGAATTTTTCGTATACCTTGACAAGCGATTTGTTGAGAGCATTGCTTCCTTTCGCGTAGAACGATGAAAGCGTTTTTTTGTTTGACGTCAGCATGTTCGTCAGGCTGTCCCTGAACGAGCCGCCCCAGTTGTAGAAATAAAGCGGATCGTAGATCCTCGATCTGAGTATGATGTTGAGCATCTCGAACGAATACTCGTCGCGCACGTATTTGGCGGACAGCGCTTTTTCGTAAAACGCGGGCGTCAGGGTCCTGTACGACTCTGCGGCGAGCGCTTCGAGAATGAATCCCGTCATCGACAGCTTGTCGCCCTTTACGGAAACGGGGACG
The DNA here is from genome assembly GCA_902762505.1 of uncultured Ruminococcus sp. Lineage (GTDB taxonomy): Bacteria > Bacillota > Clostridia > Oscillospirales > CAG-272 > UBA1248. The sequence goes on from CACWOQ010000035.1 coordinate 6,123, forward strand.
GACAGAAGCGGATAGAACGGGAACGCGTACGTACTGTAATGATCCTGCGAGCCGTCATATTTCGGCTCCGGCAGGATGCCGAAGTCGCCGTTCTTGTCGTTTCTCGCCTCAAGCACGACGCCGAGGTCCGTATCGGTGAAAAGCGCCGTTCCCTCCGCGAATTTCGTGCGGATCGTATAGTTGTACGTATCGGAAACGCCGGGTACCGCGCCGACGTTCCAGGTGGCGACGGTCGTGTATTTGTCATTTCCCAGATCGATCACGTCCTCGACTATCTTCTGCAGTCTCTCCGTAAGCGGTGCGACCGTATAATAATCCTCTCCGTCCTTGACGACCCATTTTTCGCCCGCCGCCGCGGTCAGAGACCAGAGCATATCCGGCGGTACGGCAAAGGCGAACGTGTCCGTGCCGTCGCGCTTCGAGTCACCATTTGAGTCCTTATATGCGTTGCAGCTCTTCAGAAGATCATAAAAGCGGTCGAACGTCCATTCTCCTTCGGATACCGTTTTATAAAGCTCCCTGACGTCGACGTCAAGGCTTGAAGCGAGCGCCGAGTCGACGACGAGCAGATGCGTGAATATTGATACGGATGTTGAAATATCCCCCATGAGCCCGTAGAGCTTTCCGCCGTACGTGAAGTCGCGCACGACGCCCTGATCCCAGTATTTTTTCGACGTGTCGACGTACGGGACGTCACCGTAGTCGTAAAACGCGCCTTCTATCGATAACGAGAAGAAATCGTCGACCTTGAGCCACACGGCGTTGTACGTGTCGTCGTTCGCCTTGAAGGCGTTCTTCGCCATCGAAGGAGCGTTGCCGTCCTTCACCGCCGCAATCGTCACGCCGTATTTATCCTTTATCGCCGTGTTGCGCCTGAAAACGGAACTCATCACTATATCGGATGAATCCTCTTCCGTCTCCACGTCGTACAGATGTCTGAAGCACGGATCGTGCTGTACGAGAAACGTGAAAGTCTCGTTCTCGAACGACAACTCCGGAAGCTCAGACGCATACGCGGGGTCGTCCGTTTCCGCCTCGGTCGCCGGGTCTCCGTCAGTCGTCGCGGCAGGTACGGTCTCCGTTTCGCCGTGTTCCTTCGCGCAGCCGGACGCGGCCGTCAGGATCAGCAGGGCGATCAGCATCAGGCAAATATATCTCTTCACCGCTTTTCATCTCCTCCTTCTTCGATTCCGGTTACATTATAAGGCTCGGGCACTTCTTTGTCTATGCAAAAAACGGTGGATAGTATGATACAAAACCGATATATGAACGGATATTAACACACCGTTCATAACAGGTAAAAAACGGGCGTGTAATATAGAATCACAAGGATATGGCTTTATAAAAATACCATATTTTACATAAATATCACCGTCCGTTTAAGGTATTTTGACGAAAGGAGCGGCTCGATGCGCTTTTACCACTGCATCAAATTTGAAGAGAACTGGCTGTATTCGCCGGAGAATAAACAGAACAAAACCGAACTGCTGTATTATCTGAACGGGTCCGTTACGGTCAGGATCGGCGGCGTCGATTACACGGTGCGGGGCGGCGAAATGATAGTGATACCGCCGAACGTCAGTCACGAGGAACGGTCCGAGACCGGGATAAACGTGATAGCGATCCTGTGTGATTTCGACCGCAGCTGCGACGTACTCACGGAGGGGACGATCGTACGGTTCCCCGAGCATATGCGTCCGCTGTTCAACATGCTTCTTAAAGAGTACGAACACAGTGTCGTCATATCGGAGGCGGCGGAGAGCATTTTTGAGCTTATAATACATTTCGCACAGTATATAGTCAGGGCGCGGGATGTGAACCCTTACGTCAGTCAGATGCTGAAATTCATACGCGGGAATTACACCGATCCGGATCTGATACTGAAGGATTCGTTCTCGTTCATACCGATGGCACCGGATTATCTGCGCCGGCTCTTCTCCGCGGAGATGGGTCAAAGGCCACACGAATATCTTGAAAATATGCGGTTAGGCAGGAGCAGACAGCTGCTTTCGGCAACGAATGATATGATATCCGAGGTAGCGTACAAGGTGGGATATTCCGATCCCATATATTTCGCCCGGAGATTCAAGGCAAAATACGGTGTATCGCCGTCCGATTACAGAAAAAATGAAAGATTATCGGAGGAAAGCGATAATGGATAGATACCTTCTCGGCATAGACTACGGAGGCACCGTCACAAAGGCGGCGGTATTCGACAGCCGCGGCAGACAGATAAGCGTTTACTCGGAAAAGACGGAAGTCGTCTTTCCGAGAGAAGGCAGATGTGAGATCGACCCCGTCAGACTGAAAAAGACCGTCATGTCGGTCATACGCGGCGCGGTGGCAAAAAGCGGCGTCTCTCCGTCTCTCATAGCCTGCGTCGGTATAAGCGGACACGGCAAAGGCCTGTACGTCACGGACAAAAACGGAGACCCGGTCTATTGCGGCATCCTTTCGTCAGACACGCGCGGCGCGGAGATAGCCGGAAGATGGAAGAACGACGGCACGTCCGACCGCGCAAAAAAGCTGACGCTGCAGGACGCGGACGCGCCGCTTCCTCCCGTGCTTCTCAGATGGCTTAAGGAAAACGAGCCGGACGCGTACAAAAGGATCGGCAGAGTCTTTGAGGCGAAGGACTATATAAGATTCCTTCTTACGGGCGAGGCTTACGCCGAGGTCACGGACTATTCCGGCGCCGGGCTCATGGATCTCGTGAATCAGCGTTTTGACCCCGCGATAACTGATATTTTCGGCATAAGCGAGATATACGGGGCTATCCCGCCCGCCGTTCACAGCGCGGACCGTTGCGGCGAGATAACGGCCGAGGCGGCAGAGCTGTGCGGACTTGAAAAGGGCACTTTGGTCTGCGGCGGTTTGTTCGACATCGACGCGTGCGCCGTGGCTCTGTCAGCCGCCTCGCCCGGCGACACATGCGTGATAACCGGCACCTGGAGCATAAACGAGTATATTTCAACGGCGCCGGTAACGGCGGACAACGGTACGCGCAATTCACTTTTCGCGCTGCCGGGCAGATATCTCATAGAGCAATCGAGCCCGACGTCAGCCGGAAACCTTGATTTCTTCATCGACACGGTGTTCCGCGGCATGACGTATAAGGAAGCCGACGAGCTGGTCAAAGCCTGCCCTTACAACAGCGTGATATTCACGCCGTATCTGTACGGCACGAATTCAAAGGCGAAAACGGCGTCGCTCACCGGACTTACGCGGGCGCACACGCGCGCCGACATACTGCGCGCCGTTTTCGAGGGCGTGGCGTTTTCACACAAACTGCATTTCGACGCGCTCTGCTCCCACAGGGACACGCCGGATACGGTACTGATGGGCGGCGGCGTCTGCTCGTCCGCCGTCTGGACGCAGATGTTTGCGGACGTGCTCGGCGTAAGGCTCAGAACGTCGTCGGTGAAGGAGCTCGGCGCGCTCGGGGCGGCGGTTTGCGCCGCGGTCTGCGCCGGGATATATCCGGATCTGCAGACGGCGGCGAAGAGCATGACGGGCGCCGGCGCCGAATACGAACCGGATCCCGAAGCGAACGCGATATACCGCGAAAAATACGGAAAATTTCTTGAGGAGGCAAACGGATGAGACCGTCGCAGGATAAGATTAAAGAGGTTTTTGAAGCAAATCTGAAATTAAAGGAATACGGACTCGTGAAATTCACGTGGGGCAACGTATCGGCGCTCGACCGGGAGACGGGACTCGTGCTGATCAAACCGTCCGGCGTACCGTACGAGACGATGACGGCGGACGACATAGTATGCGTTACGCCAGACGGCGAGCGTGTTTACGGAAAGCTTCGCCCGTCGTCGGATCTGCCGACGCATCTCGTGCTTTACCGCGCGTTTCCGGAGATCGGCGGCATAGTACACACGCATTCCGAATACGCGACGGCGTTCGCGCAGTGCGGGCGCGGTATAAAGGCTTACGGAACGACGCACGCCGATTATTTTTACGGCGAGGTGCCGTGCACCGACGAAATGACGGACGGCGAGGTCGCGGGAGAATATGAGAAGAATACCGGAGACGTGATAGTGAGAAAAATAAAAGAGCTCGGACTCGATCCGATGACGGTCCCGTCCGTGCTCGTTCGCTCGCACGGCGTTTTCAGCTGGGGCGAGAACGCGGACAAGGCCGTCTTCAACGCCGCGGTGCTCGAGGAGACGGCGAAGCTCGCGTATCTTACGGAGACCCTCGGACAGAACGAACAGATGCCGCAAAGACTGCTTGACCGCCACTTTCTGCGAAAGCACGGAAAAAACGCGTATTACGGGCAGGTAAATAATGGATAAAATAAAATTCGGATTATATGAAAAGGCGATGCCTAACGGCTTTACGCTGAAGCGGAAACTCGATACGGCGGCTGAGGCGGGGTTCGATCAGCTGGAGCTTTCTGTAGACGAGACGGACGAAAAGCTCGCGAGGCTCGAATGGGGACTATCGGAGCGCAAAAATTTCGTCGCAGCACAGGCTGATTCTCATATGCCGGTACGCACAATGTGCCTTTCGGCGCAGCGGAAATATCCGCTCGGCAGTCATGATAAGGCGGTGCGTGAGCGTTCGCTCCGGATACTTTCGGACGCGATCGACTTTGCGTATGACACCGGCATCCGCATCATACAGCTCGCCGGATACGATGTTTATTACGAGCACGGCGACACGGACACACGCGCTTTTTTTGAAGAAAATCTGGAAAGATGCGTGCGTTACGCCGCTTCATCCGGAGTCATACTCGCGTTTGAGACGATGGAAACGGATTTCATGAACACGACGGAAAAAGCGATGAGATACGTCGAAAGGATAAACTCTCCTTATCTGCAGATATATCCCGATATCGGCAACGTGACGAACGGCGCGGACGATCCGGCAAAAGATCTTGCCGCGGGAAAAGGACACCTTGCGGCGGCGCATCTTAAGGAGACGGCGCCCGGTATTTTTCGCGATATGCGCTACGGCGAAGGCCGCGTGGATTTTGAAACGCTCGTTCCTCTCCTTTACGGTCTCGGTGTCAGGATATTCACCTGCGAGTTCTGGTACCGGGAGGGGACGGAATGTCAAAGCGAGCTCAGATACGCGCTCGGATATATGAAAAAATTTTTTAAAGGATAACGCGGATATGAGTTTTATATCATTTGAAAACGGATCCCTTGACGTCGGACGGGTTTGCGAAACGCTTTATTTTGAAGGCGGATATCATTCGATACCCGACGGATGCAAAGACTGGGGCAGCTCTGAGGAAGCCGACGTGCGTTTTCCCGGCGATACCATGGGTAAGATCACCGTATATTATGAAGACGGCGAAGCGGAAAGCTATCCGCTCGTCCTCGGCTATACGATGTGGTATAAGAATATGTGGGAGCGCGACTGCGCGCCGTTCAAAAACGGCGGGGCAGACGCCCGCGCCGTATCGTATCTCAAAGACGCCCTGTATCTTTACGGCGCGTACGAGTGCGCGGAAAAATGTTATTTTGCGGTAAAGCCGAAAAACGGAAAAATCACGCGGATAACGCTTGAAAAGGCGGAGAACAAAGCCGGCGGGCCGGTGTTCACGGGCGTGCACACTTCTCTGCCGGACGGATGCGACGCGGAGTTTTTCGACACGCACACGGTCGCACCGGGCGATTTGCCGGAGCACGTCAGAAACAGTCTTGACGCGCTCTGCCGCATTCTTTACACGTATGAGGAAGATTTTATAGACGTCCCGGAATACAAGCTTGACGAAAACGCGCCGTACGTAAAATTCTCGGGCGACGACGACGCGAGGATAGCGACCGGAGTGTTCGCCGAGAATATGAAAGACTTGTCGCAGCGCGTCGACGGCGGCGGGTTTTTACACACCTCTTATTATATGGCGCCGTCGTGGTGGTACAACGGTTTCGGCGCGTGGATGGAGGATTTCAATTCATACTACAACGACATGTACAGCCGCGACGGAGGCAGAGCGCTTATCACGCTTTCCTCGGGCGGATATAGCGGCGCGGCTGAACGCGGCGTTGAATTCGGCAACAGACAGATGATGTATTTTCCGGAAAACAACGTGACGTTCTGCGGTCACAAGGTGCGCGGACACTACACCGTCGTCATAAACAAGCCGATGCTTTATTCCGAAGTGCTGACCGGGGTCGGCTGGCCTACGCAGTACACAGAGGAAAAATTCGGCAAAGACTACAAAAAACTCGGCAACCATGAAACGGACGGTCACGGCCTTATGATGATGGCGAACTGTAACGTTTACCGCCGTCACGAAGACCCCGCCGTATGGGCAAGCGCTCACTTTGAAGGGCTGAACGAAGCGGCTGAATGGATAATCTGGTGCCTTGACAACCCGGAGCTTTCGTTTTCAAAGGACGGACTTCTCTACGCCGAATCCGAGGCGGGCATGAACGATCACACGCTTTACTGCAACCTCGCCTGTTATCTCGGTCTTTCGGGTTACGCTGATATCGCCTCCGGTCTCGGAAAAAACGACGTCGCCGAAAGATGGAAAAAGTACGCCGAAGGACTTTACGGCGCGATACTTTCGCGCCTTTCGGACGGACAGAGCTGGATAAAAGAAAAATACGGCTTTTTCCACGACAGCGCGGTAACGTTCTGCTCCGATTTGTTCGGATACGATTTATCGCTTTTCCCGGAGGAGCTTGTAAAACTGTCCCGCAACTCTTTTGACGCGGACGCCGAAAAGACGCTTTCGCTCAAATACGACGGCAGCGGCGGCCTCGGCTACAACACGTCAATGATAACTCAGAACGCTCTTCTGCTCGACCGGTCGGACGAAGCGGACAGACTTGTCCGCCGCCTGACGCGTATGAGCTACGCGCCGCGTTTGCCGGAGCCGTACAAGGTCTCCGAGGGGTTTTCGTATTCACAGCGCACCGGTGCGCTTCGCCGACAGGGGGATCTCGGCAATCTCGTACATCTTGCCGAGGCGCTGAAGGCCTACCAGATCGTCTGCGGCGTATCCGACGCGGCGCCCGGCACTCTTCAGATCTTCCCGCGTCTGCCGAAGGGCTGGTCTGTCGATATACACGGCATGAGAGCCGCGGGCGGAACTTTATGTATGTCCGCTTCGTACCCGGAAAACGGCGTACAGAAAATAGATCTGAAAGTAGCCGGTATGCGCGGTATAAAAAAGATCGCGTTTCGCGGAGGTCCGTTCAAGGACGGCGGAAAGCTCATTATCAACGGAAAAGAAGTAAGAGGAGAAACCGAAACTCACGGACGTATGACGTGGATCAGAGCGGATTTTCCGTATGAGGAATTTGAAATTTAACGACGGAGGTCATTATGTATAAATTTGCAGAAAACAAAAATGCGAACAAGGATCTGACGGTACTCGGGATCCCGTTCCGCGTATATGAAAAGGACGGCAGGATCGAAAAGATAGCAGACGGCTCTGTCAGTCTGTCCGGCAGCTTCACCTCGCTATATTTTCTCGGTATGGCGACGGACAGCTGGCAATGCAGCGAATGGTGGGGACAGCAGGAGACTCTGTACGACCAGACGACGCGGCTTTTCTTCGGCGACAGGATAGGGCATTTCAGGATAATCTTCGAGGATAAGACGATGGAGCTCGTCTCCGTGATATTCGGCGTCAATGCCTTCAATTACAATCTTTACTTCAGACCGAAGCCGAACGAGGGCAATCTGATGAGCTTTGAGGCACCGTATGACGAGCCTTTTAAATCAGACGAGGAAGCAAGAGGACTCTTGAACGACGCACTTATACTTAACGAAAACACGTCGGACGACGCGGAAAAGGCGAGCAAATGGATATTCTGCTACAAGCCCCGCCGCGACAAACAGATCGAATGCATCGAATGGCACAAAGAGGATGGTAAGCGCGCTGATCTCTGCTTTTCCGCGGTGACGGGACTTACCTCCGACTGTGAGGACGGATCCGGGCTGAGATATGCAGATCTCGATTTCTTTTTGAAAAAGAGCTGGTATAAACCGCTTGACGCGCTGAAGCGCAGATTATATCAGTACATAGATGAAATACCGCGTGAGGTCGATCCGATTGAGATCGACGGTTTTGACGCGCCGGATATCAGATTTTACAACAAGTACGGTACGGACGTCATGACAAACGTATACCGAAAGAACATAACAGATATGGCTTACGGTAAAATAACCGATGACGGAATGCCCCACACCTCGACTGCCGGCACAGCAAATTTCGGCTGTTACATCGGCTTCGGCACTTTCAACTATTCCGCTTCGTACGGCGCGCACGTCTGGACGCGAGACACGGGAAGGATGCTTATCGAGGTCACGAACGCCGGATATTTCGACCGCGTACGCGCCGCCGTCGGAAAACTGCACGAGATGCTTTATTACCCTTCCCTGCGTTTCAAAATACCGCACTGGAAGCGCGTCGCCAACCTTGTGGCGCAGAATGAAAACGACACGTTCAACGAAGGCAACGAAAACGACGGTCACGCCTCGATAATGACGGCGATATGGTACCTTTATCACAAGGGCGGCGTTGACAAGGCGTGGCTCATCGAAAACAAAGAGCATCTGAAAGCCGCCGCGGATTATTACCTCTGGCAAAGGGACAACCCGAAAGAATCGAACTTCGACCGCGTGCTTTACACGCATTCCGAGACGAGCACGCAGATCTTGGGCGGCTACGACCTTTATTCCAACGTTATCTCGTATTACGCGGAGCTTTTATACGCGGATATCTTCGACGATATCGGCGATCACGGATACGCGGAAAAGCTGAGAGCGTTCTGCAAAGAGCTTAAAGCCGGTATATTTGAAAGATTTGTTATGGATCATCCGAAATACGGTAAAGTGCTTACAGATACGACCGACGACTGCTGGACGTACGAATACAAGCGCTTCGTTCCCGCGCTGATCTGCACCGATTTTCTCGCCTACGATCTGCACGAGGCCGACCCGGAGCTGTTCGATCTCTGCAAAAGAACGTTTTTGGCGGAAAAAGAGGTATATTACAACGCTTTCTCCGGCAGGCAGATGGGCTACGGTCAGGGATATCTGACGAATTGCGCGCTGACGCTCGATCTTTACGATGAATATTCCGAGTGCGTCGACGCGAGCGCGAAGCTGTGTTATCACCACACGGACGTCCCGTATATCGTTCCGGAGGGCGTCATAATGCACGGTTCGGGAAAGTTCTTTTTCCGCAACAGCGACCTCGGAAACGCGGTACAGCAGGCCGAGATAATAAAAGAGGTCCGCCTTATGGCGGGCGCCGACGACCTGTCGTGCGAGGGCTACCGCCTCATACCGCGTCTGCCGTCGCATCTCACTCGCATCGAGGTGAAGGATCTTCCGGTGCGCCTGTCCGACGGTGTACGCAGGATTAGTTACGTATACTCGCGCGGGACGCATTATCCCGTGTTTGCGACTGACGGATCCGTCTCGTACAGTCTCGGGCTTGAATGCGAAGAAAAACCCGAATACGTCCGCTTCGGTCCGTTCGAAAACGATAACATAAAATCGTGCGGCGAAACGGTTTGCATTGAAGAAATAAACGGAAAATATTACGCATATATCAAAATTTAGGAGGTCAAAATGAATTACAGAGAACATCTTGAAAAGAACGGAGGAGTGCTCCGCTTCGATCCCATATTCATCCCGAGGCAGTTCGGCGACGCGGGCAGAAGACTCCGCATTCATCCGGACGATTATTACGCCTACGGCGTCAAGCGCGGCTCGGTCAAGGAGAGATGGTTTTCATCCGTCATCGCCGCAAATAACGGTCCTCTCGCCGAACAGGACGAGGGTATGAGCCGCGTCAATACGGGAAAAGACAGGAGCGAACGCGTATATTTCAAGGATTTCGTCGACGCGCTCGGCGCAGAGCTTATCGGCAAAAAGCTTTACGACAAATACGGCACCTGGCCGATGTATTCAAAATTCTACGACTACACGGGACCGCTTTTCTTCCACCTTCACCTGGATTTCGAGTCCGCGGCACGCGTCGGAAGGATAGGCAAGCCTGAGGCGTATTATTATCCGCCGCAGTACAACAACTACCCCGGTAAATTCCCGCACACGTATTTCGGCTTTGACCCGGACACCACAAAGGAACAGGTCAGAGAAAGACTCCTGAAATACGAAAGCGGCGACAACAGGATAACCGAGCTTTCGCGCGCGTTCCGCATAGAGCTCGGAACGGGCTGGTACACGCCGCCCGGAGTCCTTCACGCGCCGGGATCATATCTGACGTACGAGCCGCAATGGAACTCGGACGTCAACTCGGTCTACGAGAATATCACCGACGGCGAGATCTACGATTACAAATTCTTATGCGAAAACTGCCCCGAAGATAAAATGCGCGATATAGATTATATAATGTCGCTCATGGACTGGGATGCAAACGTAGATCCGCATTACAAGAAAACGTACTTCAGACCGCCCGTAACGCTTGAAGAAAATGAAGATTACGTACAGAAGCAGGTAGCGTACGGCAACGATTACATAGCCGCGCGCGAGCTCACAGTATTCCCGGGTAAAACCGTGACAGTCAAAGACGGCTTCGCGTACGGTCTTATAATCACTCAGGGCTTCGGAAAACTCGGCTCATACGACTGCTCTACCGCCTGTATGCTGAGAGTCGGCGGCGTTTCGCAGGATGAATTCTTCGTGTCCGAAAAGACGGCGACGGAAGGTCTGACGATTACAAACAAAAGCGACAGCGAGCCGCTCGTTATGCTCAAGCATTATCCCGCGTATTCGGATCCCGCGGCGATCGTTATGGGCAAATGAGAGGGCGAGAGTCGGATATCCCGGTAACGCTCGACCTTCAGGACGAGAGGGCGAGCGCTTTCGGTCACAGTATCGTTTTTATGCGGCAGGCGTATCCTAACGCCGCTCTTATGACGTACGACGACGAAGTGCACAGAGGCGCGGAACAGCTGCTTTTGTGCAAGCTCGTTTTCGGAGCGGACGATCCCGTAAAGATCCTTGACTATGAGTCATGTGATGAAAAAACGACCGCGGACAACGTAAGAGGCGGTCTTGTAAGCCGCGCGATCTGCGGTGACAATAACGTTAACGTCGGCATTTATCCTCTGATACTGCCGGAGGACAAGCGGACTCGAGGCGGCGCCGCCGTGGTTATAAAGAGCGATAACCCCGGTATTTTCGTCCGTTTCGGATGCGGAAACGTTGCTTTTATGCACTTCTCCCCGAACGAGTACATGAGGGGTGAGAAGATCGACTGCGAGCACGGCTCGGCTTCACTTGAAAACGACGCGGTGAAGATAACGCGGGAAGAACGCCGCATTGTGACGTACGTAAAAGGCGGCTTTGATTTTGAGATAAAGCAGGGCGAAAACGGCGGCTCCTATGCGGAGGGCTTCTGCCCCGGGTGCGAGGCGTATCTGACACTCGGTTTTTCCGGCGATCCTGACGACGCGTACGCGCTCGCCAGTCTTGACGGAAAAGATGAGATCGGCAAAGTTAAAGAATACTACGACCGCAAATTCAAAGAGCTTTACATACAGACGCCGGACGACGATATAAACGGCGCGTTTGAGGCGGCGTATCTGAATCTCGAATATTCGTGGCTTTATCCGTACGGGTGGATCGAATCCATACAGCACTGGCCGACGATGTGGCACATGGAGCAGACCGGCGCTGAGGAATGGGCTGACAACGCTTCACGCGCAAAACGCACGCTGAAAACTCAGGCGGAGCATATATTTGAAAACGGCGCGATACCGGATATGTGTACGAACGATACGGGCAGGCGCGACTGGGGCGGAAACAACCAGTTTTTCTTCCGCGAGGTCATGCATTATCTGAAAATGACGGACGACCGTGAATTTGCGGAGTTTTTATTGCCGTATATGCGCCGCGTGCTCGCACAGACTTTTGAAGAATATGACGCGGTCGGCACGGGCGTGCTCTGCTGGCATTCGCAGATCGGCAATCAGGAGGATTTTGAGTCAACGCCCGGCAAAGGCGCGGCGCCCGGAACAGAAGGCGTACGGATGCTTTATATAATGTCTGAATTTTTGGCTTATCTCGGTCTTCACGATGAGGCGGAAAAATACGAAGAGTACGCTTCGTATGCAAAAAGCCGGCTTTTCGACACGCTCTGGCGGGATGATATCGGAAGATTCATCTGGTTTTCGGATCAGCTCGGCGCGGACAGACTTGACACGACGTACCACGGTATTTGTTATCCCGTTATATACGGTTACGTTGACAGACTTGACGCCGCTTCGTCTCTCGACCACTTAAAACACAGGATGACGGGACCGGAGGGCGAGGTATATCAGTCAAACCATTTCGGCGATCACGGATATTGGGGCGTACCGACGTGGGGGATGCAGGCGGGCTCGGATATGCAGCCGTTCGCAACTGCGGCTTACGCCGCGGCCGGCAGAGCCGACGACGCTATAAAACCGCTTCAATTCGTGGCGCGGCGCGTTTGCGGCGAGTTTCAGCGCGGCGCGTTCCCGGAGACCGCAAACGAAAAACGCTTCGCGTATTTCTCACCGTCCGCCGGAGTGTTTGCGCAGGAGCTTATCGAATCCGTTTTCGGTCTTCACCGAGATATGATATCAAAGACTCTGACCGTCTCTCCGTGCTTCCCGACGAAATGGGATCACGCGTCGCTTCGTCTTCCTTCCGTATCATACGAATACAAAAAGGACGGAAATACGGTTAATATAAAAATAACGTCGGACGACGGCTGTAAAAAAGTCCTCAGAATGAGGACAGCCTTGCAGAAGGACGCGCGCGTTTACTGCAATAATTCAGATGTCAAATGTGAAATAAAAAATGAATGCGACTTCTGTGAGCTTTATGCGGAACTTACGGACGGGCAAACGGCGGAAGTGACGATAGAATTGTTCCCGCTCGAGTTTTCCGTTGAATGCGACGGTACGGCAGCTTGCGGCGACACGCTCGATGTAAAGCTTTCGGAATGTGAAATAACCGGCGTCGTCGACCGAGAGGGCATATTCGACGACGCGTCATCATTCAGGCTGAAGCGCGGCATACTCGATGCGTATAAAAAATACGGCGCGATAGGTCTCGTCAACTTTTCAAGGCGTACGTTCGCGTTGAAGCTCAAGAGCGGAGACGTAGAATTCCTTTATCCCGTTTCTCTCACAGTCACGCCCGCATATGAAATAAAAGCAACATACGACGGTGTGCTTCACGTTGTCTTCCGCAATTACTCAAAACAGCCGGTAAACGGCACGGCTCATATACTCACCTGCGGAAAAACAGTCGGTTTTCATCTCAGCTGCGGGGCGAAAGAAGCCGCGGAGATAAACGTAGCCTGTACGCTTGAAACGCTTCACGGCAAGAACCGCGCTCTGTTCATCACCGGCGGCAAGGGCGAGGAATTCGATCTCATATCGGACAAACGGTATACGGCTGAGCAGATCGGTATAAATGAATACGGAGCCGAGGAATATGCAAACTGGCGCAAATACGGAATGTTTCAGCATCACGGCTGCGCCGTTATGGGTCCCGATGAATATCTTAAGAACGTACCGGACAGAATAACCGTCGGCGGCGCGGAATTTGAGCTTTCCGGCAAATTCATACCGGTATCGTCCGCTGAGCACAGGATCGCGGATATAAAGATAGACAGGAACGTGCGAAAGCTCTACGTACTGATATCTGCGTTCTCCGACGATCACGAGGTGTTCTGCGAGGCATTTTCGGCGGAGATATGGTGCAAAAAAGAAAAAACGCATCTGCCGCCCGTATACGTATATCCGCTGACGGTAGCCGGCGCGCTCGATTTCGGTTTTTCAAACAGCGTGCTTGCAGGTTTCGGGACGTTTGCACCGGGGACAAAAAGAAACGTTCCCCTGCCCTCTCTTAAAAACGGCGATTATGAAGGTACGCTCTGCCCGGATTATCCGCAGAGAGAGCTTTGGTGCGAAAACGCGGCGGCGGAAGCGGGCGGCGCTGTGTTCAACCTTCTCGAATTCGACCTCGGAATTACGAGGTACGTCGAACGTCTTACTGTAGTATCGAAAGCGCAGGACGGCGCGGCTGGCATATTTGCAGTCTCAACCGAAAAATAAAAAAGCCGACGTATGACGTCCGGTAAACTATTACGAGGCGATTAAAACGACCGCATATCACGGGGCTGTCGCATTAAGAGGCAGCAAAAAATGAAGAAAACAGGCAAAAACCTTAAAAAAGGGGTTGCCTGTTTTCTGCTTTCATGGTATAATATAGTTGCAAAACAAAAACACTCTGAAAGCGAGGATATTATAGAATTGATGCTCCGCACGGCGTAGCCATCGTCCTTCAGTTTGTTTTTATAGGCGATGACAAGTTCTTTTGTGATCTCCGCGTCGTCCGCATAGGCGGTGAAAGCGGAAACGTCCCTGCAATACTTTTCGATCGTTGCTTCGCTCCTTTCCTCCAGAATTAGATGCTCCCTGAACTTTTCAAGGAGCGCATTTGTTAAAATACGTCCTTTCATCTTGATTTACCTCCGAGTAATTCTGTTTAGATTTTACCCGAAAAGCATGAAATTAAAGAATTGTCGCTTTATTTTAAGGTAAAATCTTTCATAATACGAATGTGTGAGAACTAATCAGCCCCGATGAATCAGCATGTCTTCTGATCCATCGGGGCTATTTTAGTTTATCTTCTATTGTCCTTTTCGATCCGTGCTAATTCAAATTTCCGTATTTAACGCTAACTTCCGTCCAAAAACACAAATACCTGATTTATGATAACTGCCCCCACTTTTCGCTCAAAAGTGGGGGCAGTTACTCACATACGGAAACCCTTGCTTACAGCACGACCTTGAATCTGCAAAGCCCGTCGAGCGTTCACGGATGAAAACGTTCTTCGGAAGGGCGGGCAGATAATTCTTTTCAAAGGTGGTCGAGCGGTAGTATGCGTTGAAGTTTGCGACCGGAAGGATGACCCATTCGAGATCGTCCTGTTTGTTGGCGTAGTAGAACGCCGTCAGGTCTTCCGCCGTGGATTTGTACTTGTCGCGTATTTCGAGTGCGTCAAGCTTTTGTTTGATTTCAGGCGGAAGGATATATTCCTCCGTGCGGAGCGGTCCCGCCTCCAGTGCCTCGGCGATCACGTCGTCAAAACGTGTGCCCCACGCGCCTTTGGTATTCCGTGCGAAGATCGGGACGGTATAATGCCCTACGCGATCCTTCCATTGCTTTGTGTATCCTTTCTCGACCGCGTCGAATATTTCCTGTACCGGTTTGGTGAGTAGCTCGAAATGTTCGTTGCAGAAAGCGAAAAGGTTTTTCATGTGCCGGATATACCACCCGTTGCCTTTTTCGTCCACAAGCTCCGGGAACTCGTCCGAAAGCTCTCTGAAATCGACTTTTGCGTCCGGGTTCTTGCATCTGTCGGGTACGCTGGACCACGCACATAAAGCGCGGTAGGTATAGTCGATCCGTTCGTAAGGATCGCCCGGAAGAGCGTTGCCGTCTTTGTCGTGGAACAGATAGCCGCGCGCAAGGATCGTAAAGATACGGTTGAAGCCGAGAAAGTCCTTTATCATATCGAAGGTGAAGCGACCCATATAGGTCTTATCGCTCTTTTTCACAGAGATATACTGCGGCTTTTCGGTGTAATCTCTGAATTCCTGCCATTCGTTCGTCATCTGCCGAACCACCTCCGTTTCTTCTTTTCAGCCGGTCCGACCGTCCATTCCAGCGCTGAATACGGCATCACTTCAAGCACGAACCGGCGCTCGCCGAGCGCGACGGCGCACTTGACCGCTTCGTCAAAATCGACACGGCGTTCGCGTCTGTCGGGCGGCGATAAAAGCGCGAGACAATTTCTGACTATCGCTTCTTTGTTATCCGAAAAATATCTGACCCCGCTTAATATATATCTCAGTTCATAAGAATCGTTATCCCTTATTACTTGCTTGAGTATCTCCGTGTTGGAATATAATTCGTCCAGATCACAGATGATGTCTCCGAGCAGACGGAAACCGCCGTTGCGGAAATCACAGAAAATATCAATATACTTGTTGCTCACGCACGACGGTACAATGGAATACCACGCGATCATGCGATCTTTTTTAGGTGTCAGATGCCATTTCAGTTCTTTCAGCTTATTGCGCGCCTTGCGAATCGAGTCTGCGGACGCACCGTCAAAAAGAGCGTACAGCTGCTCCGCGCTGACTATACTTAACTGACCGCGCGAGAAAAGGATACGGACCACGTCCTTCTGACGCTTGAAATCAGTCGATAAGTGTTTGATATATCGAATACGAGCGTCCGCCGCGTGATACGCCGAAACGATCATCTTCACCCGGTCCATGGTAAACGGTTCGAGTTTTTCTTTCCAGTCCGGCTCCGATGCGAAAATGAAGAGTTTTTCATCCTCAGCCGGTTTCGGCTTGTATTTTGCCGTTTCCTGACCGAGCATATATGCATAATACGGAAGGCGCTCCATATTGGAGCTGACTTCATCCCAGTCAACGTCTTCTATGAAATCTTCGATATCTTTTTCCTTCGTCTGCTCATACCATTTGCGGTCTCTGTTGTCCTTTGAGATCGTTTTGTATTTAAGGAACACGCTCTTTTTCGTGTGCCTGCCGTAAAGATATTCGGTCAGATCGGGCTTGACGCCGCTTTTTGCCGAGTCGATCTCCAGTCCCGTAAGAATGGCGAGCGCCTCTGTGTCCATACGGCTCTCGTCGCGTTTTTCATCCTCGTTGTTCTCGTCGTAGGCGACGATACCGAGACGGAGCGCCGTATTGCTGATTTGTCCTACACGGGAGGAAAAGGTGCTTTTCACGGCTTCCGCGCGGGCGTTCCAGTCCTCCGCATCGGCGATCAGAGGCTCCGCCGCAGGAATTTTGAGAACGGGCAGGGATCTTCCGTTATCATAACCTTTCTTTACGCAGTCGTTTACGAGCGGATCGGCGACCGTTCTGACAAGATCACCGTCGTAATCCGCGCCGCCGAGCCGTTCGGGGATCAGAGAGCGCGAATCGACCATAAGAACGTAATACAAATGAGAAAGATACTTCTTCCGTATCGCGCCGACCGTCGACAAAGGATAGACGAACGCTTCTTCATTCCTCGCTATATGCGGACTGCGCAGAAGCGTATAATACGGCTGTTCCTTGAAAACCGGCGACGGCGCGAATACCTGATTGCCGCGCAGTTCTTCCGCCGCAAGCGTCCGATATGCCTCGCCTTCGCCGACAGACGTTTTGACGATATACGCAAGCAGACGGATCAGATCGTCCGAGAGATACCGCGTATCGCCCGCGACGAGCAGCTTGCCGACGGCGTATTTGCTTCGTATGCTCTCCGCATTGTCGGAGAGTTCTTTTGTAAATATTGATTCTTCAATATAGAGCGGATTTTTCTTTAACAGCTCCGCGCGCTGACGGCGGCGGTTGTTTAGTTTCAGTTCGCCGTTCGACAGGTCCTTCAGAAAGTATGAAAGCCGCGCTTCAGGATCGACGCATAAATTGTAATAGGCGACCTCCGTCGTTTTCGTCAGCCAGTGGCGCGGATCGGTTTCGGGAGATTTATCCCAACCGAGCGGAAGGTCAGCCGGTCTGAATTCTTCCTCGGTGAGCGCAAGCGTGTTGAGAAACTGATAGTTCAGTTCAGTAAAGCTCTCACGTTCCGCTTTGTCCGAACCGGAGATATACAGCGCGTGGTCGTACTTACGGCAGCGTTCAAGATACTCCGCCCACGTCAGCCCGTTTTCGGTCATCCAGCCGTAACCCTTGAACATACTCTTTGTAAGGATCATCTGCACGTCGTTTACGTCGTGCTCTACACCCCAGATGTCTTTGATTTTCGGCACTCCGAGCTCGGAAAACAGCCCCCGGAGGTCGATTTCGTGGACTACCCCCTTGATATACGGCAGTCGGATCTGAAAAGAGTGATGTGCGACGGAAGGGTCAAGAGAGTACGCCATTTCTTTTGATATGATGCCCTCGCCGTCGAATTCGAGGACTTCCACGTCGGCGGTCTTTTCCACGCGGGTATATTTACGCACCGGCTCGTCGCTTCCGTCGTCCTCGACCGTAACGATATTTGCGTTCTTCACGACGCTTTTCGGGTTATCTATGACGATTATCTTCTTTTCTGAAAGCAGGCGCGGATCTTTGATCCTCTCGCCGCTCGTGTACAAAAGCGCGTTGTAAGCGTAGAGTTTAGCGAGCTGACAGTTTCCGATCTTCATTCCGAGCATCATACGCTCGCGCAGCGGCTCATAGAGGTCTTCTCTGACAAAAGACAGAACACTGTGACGGCTCATATTCGCCGAACGCTCGAAGGCGAGATACTTTGCATAACCGCGTCCGAGATTGAGCGTGATCCCTTCCTTGCCGAGCATACATTCCGCTTTGTTGACGGCATAGACCGGGCGGGAATAACCCTTTTCATCAAAGGTGCCGGAGAAATCAATATATATGAGCGCATCCTTCAGCTTTTCGCAGTCAGGCTCGGCATGATAGTTCTCTCCGTACAGGACGCACATCGCTTGATGATAGATCGCGCAGTCGTCCTGCTTCGTTTCCTCGACGAGTAATTCTTTGGACGGATCGGTCGCGTCAAAAGAAAATCGCCACGCGCCGTACTCTCCCACGGCGGAAGCGATTATACTCAGTGCCGATATTTCACGTATAACGTACTGTTGCAGAGGCATACCGTTTCCTTCTTCAAAATTCGATAAGTCAGTATAGCATAAAAGTCCGAAAAATTCAATATCCAATTGTAAATAACTGCCCCCACTTTTGAAAAAATCGTGGGCGGCTTTTTTAATTCAAGGAGGTGATGCCTATGAGGGTATCCGGCTGAAAAGCAAACAACGATATCGCGGTAAAGACATAACCATAATAAAATTGACATCCGGGAAAGACCGGAAGAAAGGATTTTTTGATATGAAGTATTACAAGAACAACGTCATCATCGGGATCGACCACGGTTACGGGAATATCAAGACTGCTAACCACATTTTCAAGACCGGAGTCGCGGCGAGCGACACGGAACCCGTATTCGGGACGAACATTCTGTTTTACAACGGCAGGTATTATATCGTCGGCGAGGGGCATAAAGAGTTCAACGCGGACAAGATCACCGACGAGGAGTATTTCATCCTTACGCTCGCCGGTATCGCTATGGAACTGAACAGCTACGGGCTGACGGAAGCGAACGTGTATCTTGCGGCGGGACTGCCCTTAAAATGGGTATCGCAGCAGAAAAAAGCGTTCTCGGACTATCTTTTGAGGGCATCGGACGTCAAATTTGCGTTCAACAAGAAAAGCTATCACGTCCGCATCACCGGCGTTAATATCTTTCCGCAGGGCTTCGCCGCCATTCAGGACAAGACGGCGACGATGAGCGGAATGACGGTACTCTGTGACGTCGGAAATGGCACGATGAACGTCCTTTTCATGAAAGAAGGAAAGCCCGACCCGCTGAAGCTGTACACCGAAAAGCTCGGAACCCAGCAGTGCGTCATCGCGGCGAAGACGGCGATCCAGGACAAGTATCACGTCAATATCGACGAGTCGATCATCGAGGACGTGCTGAGGACTGAAACGGCGGATATCGCGGACGATTGGCTTGATGTTATCAAAGAGACGGCGAAGGATTACGTCAAAAAGCTGTTCTCTGTTCTCAGACGGTATGACTATGAGCCGTCGCTGATGCGTCTGTACGTTGTCGGCGGGGGCGGTTGTCTGATCCGCAATTTCGCGGAATACGACGAGAATCGTGTAACGATCAACAGCGACATCCGCGCAACGGCGAAGGGATACGAATCGTGGGCGTTCCGTCTTCTTGAAAAGGCTGACGCAAAATGAGCGTAAGGTTCATCAAGATCAGGCTGAATACGGACAGCCCTCTTGATAAAGACGTGATTGAGGCATTGAAAGGCGTAAACGGTCAAAACACTTTCATCAAAAAAGCAATTCTCACGTATGCCGGTAAGGGCGGCGAGGAGATTATAGCAGAGAAAATCGCTTCATCGGTCGTCGAAAAACTGAAAAGTTCTCCTGTTTTATCTGTCACCGTACCGGTAGAATCCGATTCCGTCGTTGATGAACAGACCGCCGCCAAGAGCGCTGATATAGCCGATGATTTCCTTGACCAATTGTAAAAATGACAGTCACTGTAGCACCCAATTCGGAAATGAAAACATGAGAATGACTGCTACTATGACCCCCACCGACGATCACGAAAACAATGACAATTATCCTAAAAGCGATGCACCCTGTCGGGAGATCCCAACTGTTTTACGGTTTCACCGAAATCGTGGTATGCGCCGCACAGGAACAGTGGTGATAGCCCTTACGGGGTGTGTCGCACACCGTAGCAAGCAGGGAAAACGTACTGCACCGTTTTCCCGGGCGGAGAGTTTTCTCCGCACTTCAAGGGGACACCCCCTGACCCCCGTGCAGAATAATTGATGAAAAGAGGTAAT
>CACWOQ010000036.1 GCA_902762505.1 uncultured Ruminococcus sp.
AGTCTTCGCGGCGCTGCCGCGCCCGTGCTCGACTTATTCGACCGCTGCGCCTTCCTCGCCTTGCTGTATCCGCCACCGGCGGCGCAAGGCTCGTCATCCACTTGCGGTACCCGAAGAAGTCTTCGCGGCGCTGCCGCGCCCACGCTCGACTTATTCGACCGCGGCGCCTTCCTCGCCTTGCTCCTCCCGCCACCGGCGGCGCAAGGCTCGTCACCCCCCTCTTCCCCTCCCACAACTCCGAGAGAGTTGATGGGGCGCGGAAAATGAACGGTGATTTCATGATCCGGCTCTGCCGAATCATTGCGCTCCGGGCTGTGGGGGGGCAGCGCCGGAACGCGGATCGCGCGGCGGGCTGATTCGTTGTGCAACGGTGATCGAAGGAGATCCTTCGCTTCGCTCAGGATGACAAGACGCGGCGGCTCGGCCGGATGTATTCTGCGGCTTCATCGCCGGGGGAGCCCCACCCCTCAAAACTCCCCCTGACCCCCTCTTACCCCCTCCATCAATTTCGTGAATTGATGGGGCGCGAGTCTCCGGGCGAAGTTTTGCGGAGCCTGATTGAATCCCCGCTTGCGGTACCCGAAGAAGTCTTCGCGGCGCTGCCGCGCCTGCGCTCGACTTATTCGACCGCNNNGCCTGATTGAATCCCCGCTTGCGGTACCCGAAGAAGTCTTCGCGGCGCTGCCGCGCCTGCGCTCGACTTATTCGACCGCTGCGCCTTCCTCGCCTTGCTTCATCCGCCACCGGCGGCGCAAGGCTCGTCACCCCCCTTACCCCTCCCACAACTCCGAGAGAGTTGAGGGGGCGCGGGAAGCGGGCGGCGAAGACCGGATCCTCCGGACGTCACATTGCCGTGTGTTTCGGTCTGAACGTGGCGCAAACGGTGTCCGACGAGCTTGTCGCGTACGTCGGTCCCACGACTATCCTGTCAGCCGTACAGCGGTCATGTTCGTCATGATAAACGCAGTTGCTCACGTCGCACGACACGCCTTTCAGATGCCTTCCTTCGACCGGTGTTTTTTCGTCGTTGAAAAGTGTCGTAAAGATCACCTCCTTTGCGACATTATTACCGCGGATCAGCCGCGTTATTCGTTATACAAAGGACGTTTTATATGTCATTATTCTATATTGCCGATCTTCATCTTTCCACGGGCGATCCCGGCAAACGCATGGACGTTTTCGGCGGAAGATGGCGCGGCTACACCGATAAAATAATAAAAGGCTGGCGTGACTGCGTGCGTGACGGCGATACCGTCGTCATCGGCGGAGATCTGTCGTGGGGGATGACGCTCAGGCAGGCGTACACGGATCTGCTTCTGATCAACGGTCTGCCCGGCGAGAAGATCCTGCTTGAGGGAAATCACGATTTCTATTGGCAGAGCGTCAAAAAAATGACGGAATTCTGCGCCGAAAACGACCTGCGCTTTTCGTTTTTGCGTAACAACGCGTACCGGGTGGGAGACGTCGCCGTCTGCGGCACGCGCGGCTGGTATACGGACGAACGCGAGGTCGCGGAGACAAACGCCGACAGTGTGGTCATGATCCCGCGCGAGGCGCAGCGGCTCAGAGCGTCGCTTGAAGCCGGAGCTGCGCTCGGCGGCGAGCCGGTCGTCTTCATGCATTTTCCGCCGGTGTTCGGAGCGTACAGATGCGACGAATTTGCCGACGTAATGCTGTCGTACGGTGTAAGAAGATGCTACTTCGGTCACATACACGGAAAATACTCGGTGCCGCCCAGGATCAACTACCGCGGGATAGATTTTTATTACGGAGCGGGCGATTATCTTGACTTCAGGCCGCTTCTTGTCTAAATATTTCACAATTATTTACGATTTGTCATTGACAAACACGCCTCGATGTGTAAAATAGATACGATATGTCAAATAATTTAAAGTATACATACGAAAGGAAATAAAAACCATGAGCTTCAAATCAGTATCAGAGCCGGAGAAGAACGTACGCGTTCTGGAATTCGGATGTGACAGAAAGACCTTTGACGAGGCAGTCACCGCGGTATACCGCCGCAAAGCTCCCAAGCTGAGCGTTCCCGGCTTCCGTCCGGGCAAGGCTCCCCAGCATTTCATCGAAAAAATGTACGGCAGCGGCATATTCTACGAAGAAGCCGTCAACGATATGATCCCCCGCGAAATTCTACGTCAAGCCCGAGGTGAAGATCGACGGATATAAGGGACTCACCGTGAAGAAGGTCGTGAACGAGATCACGGACGAAGCCGTTGACGCGGAGATCAAGACCGTTCGCGAACGCAACGCAAGATCCGTTGAGATCACCGACAGACCCGCCAAGATCGGCGACACCGTTATACTCGACTATTCCGGCTCCGTCGACGGCGAGCTG
The DNA here is from genome assembly GCA_902762505.1 of uncultured Ruminococcus sp. Classification (GTDB taxonomy): domain Bacteria; phylum Bacillota; class Clostridia; order Oscillospirales; family CAG-272; genus UBA1248. The sequence goes on from CACWOQ010000036.1 coordinate 2,357, forward strand.
TTCGAGGGCGGCACGGCTGAAAAGCAGAGCCTTGAGCTCGGCTCCGGCATGTTCATACCCGGCTTCGAGGATCAGGTCGCAGGTCACTCCATAGGCGAGGAATTTGACGTAAACGTCACGTTCCCCGAGGATTACAACGCAAAAGAGCTCGCCGGCAAAGCCGCCGTCTTCAAATGCACGATCCACAACATAAACGAAAAAGACGTACCCGAGCTTGACGACGAATTCGTCGCCGACGTATCCGAATTCAACACCGTTGACGAATACAAAGCGGACGTCAGGGCAAGGCTCGAAAAGAGAGAAGCTGACAGAGCCGACAACGAGGCGAAGGACGAGATCATCACCAAGCTCGTCGAAGCGCTTGAAGCGGACATCCCCGAAGCCATGTTCGAGGGCGAGGTGGAAAACGAGTTCGACAGCTACACGCAGAGACTCAGCTCGCAGGGCATCAGCTTCGATATGTATTCCAAATATACCGGCATAACCGCGGAGCAGATGAAAGAGCAGATGAGACCGAACGCCGAAAGACAGGTCAAACTCCGTCTCGCGCTCGAGCAGATAGCCGCGCAGGAAAACATCGAGGTCACGGAAGAGGACACGAACGCGGAATACGAAGACATAGCCAAAACATATAGTATGGAGGTCGAGAAGGTCAAGGAGCTTATCAACGCCGAGGACATCAACGCCGATCTTAAAGTAAAGAAAGCGATGGAGCTCGTCGAAGCTGCCGCGACCTATACCGCCGAATAATCAACGGAGGTCTTTAATGGAAAATTTCGAGAAAAGCGCACTTATTCCGTACGTAGTTGAACAGACGAGCAGAGGCGAGCGCAGCTACGACATATTCTCACGTCTTCTGATAGACCGTATCGTCTATCTCGGCGAGGAGGTCAACAACGCCACCGCGTCAGTCGTCATAGCACAGCTTCTGTTCCTCGAGGCGCAGGATCCCGATAAGGATATATACTTTTATATCAATTCTCCGGGTGGATCCGTCACGGACGGTCTTGCGATCTACGACACGATGAATTATATCAAGTGTGACGTAAGCACGATCTGCGTCGGTATGGCGGCGAGCATGGGCGCGTTTCTGCTCAGCTCCGGCGCCAAGGGTAAGAGATACGCGCTGCCGAACAGCACGATAATGATTCACCAGCCGTCCGCCGGCACGCAGGGTCAGATCACGGATATGAAGCTCCATCTGCAGTATTACGAGAAAAACAAGGAGAGACTCAATCACATCCTTGCCGCCAATACGGGCAAAACGTACGAGCAGATCGTAGCCGATACCGAGCGCGATAACTTCATGTTTGCGGAAGAAGCGCTTGAATACGGTCTTTTTGACGAAATAGTAACAAACAAAAGGGAAAAGTAATGCCGTCTAAAAACACGATACAGCACGTATGCTCGTTCTGCGGCAGAGACGAAACGAAGGTCGATTTCCTGATCCCGTCGCCCGTGTCGAACGCGATGATATGCAATTTCTGCATTGATACGTGTTCCGAGCTTGTCGACGAGATGAACGCGCCGCAAAGCGCCCGGGGCGACGAGCTGAGCTTCGATACGCTGCCGAAGCCGAAGGAGCTGAAAGCGACGCTCGACGAGTACGTCATCGGTCAGGACGAAGCGAAGAAGGTGCTTTCCGTAGCCGTATACAACCACTACAAGCGCATACTTTCAAAGAACGTCGGGAAGCCGGCGCGCGGAAAACGCAAAAAGAAGGAAGACGGCGCCGAAAAGGTGGAGATACAGAAGAGCAACGTACTTCTGCTCGGTCCCACGGGCGTCGGAAAGACTTATATCGCCCAGACGCTTGCGAAGACGATGAAGGTCCCGTTCGCGATCGCGGATGCGACGACGCTGACCGAGGCCGGCTACGTCGGCGAGGACGTCGAGAACATACTCCTCCGTCTCATACAGGCGGCGGATTACGACGTTGAGCTTGCCGAACGCGGGATCATCTATATCGACGAGATAGACAAGATATCCCGCAAGAGCGAGAACCGCTCGATCACGCGCGACGTTTCGGGCGAGGGCGTGCAGCAGGCGCTTCTGAAGATTCTCGAAGGCACCGTCTCAAACGTTCCCCCGCAGGGCGGACGCAAGCATCCGAATCAGGAATTCATACAGATAAACACGGAGAATATACTCTTCATCTGCGGCGGCGCGTTCGACGGGCTGTCACAGATAATAGAGAACCGCATGGGCAGGCAGGCTGTCGGCTTCGGCGCCGAGAAGATCACGGCGAAGGAGAGGGCGGAGCACGGCGTTTACGCAAACGTCGAGGCGCAGGACATAGTCAAATACGGACTTATCCCGGAGCTCGTCGGCAGGCTCCCCGTGATCACAACGCTGTCATCGCTTGACACGGAGGCGCTCAAGCGCATCCTGCGCGAGCCGAAGAATTCTCTTACGAAGCAGTATACGGAGCTGCTCAAGCTCGACGGTATAGAGCTTTCGTTTGACGACTCGGCGTGTGAGGCGATCGCAAAGCTTGCGATCAAGCGCAACACCGGCGCGCGCGGTCTTCGTTCCATAGTTGAAAAGCTGATGCTCGACATCATGTACGAAGCCCCGTCGGACGAAGAAAAAAAGCCCATAGTGATAACCGCGGATGACGTAAAAGTCCATTGCGGAGAATAAAAAACGGACCCGGCTAAAGCCCGAACGTCATAAGGAAGTTTTTTCACCTCACGTGCGAGTGGTGAGTAAGTGCGCACTTAAGAAAAGCAGACTGAGAACAAAATCAGTCTGCTTTTTCGTATTCAACCGGTATAATGAAGACGTTCGCTTCGCTCACTAATGAAGACGGGCTATGCCCTAATGAAGACGGCATCGAATTCGAATTTCTTCATTAGCGAAGCGTCTTCATTTCTTCATTAGCCCGCTTGCGGGCGTCTTCATTTCCGGCGCGGCAAAGTTTATACAAAATACTTTCTTATCACGCCGCGCCGGATAAGCCGGGTTTTTATTATTCATGACATACGCAGCGCTTATTCAACGGCGTCTATCGCCGGGGTCGAGGTTATGATGCGGTAAAGCGCGTCGGAGTTTACGGTCGCGCCGTGGACGCCCCTTTCCTGAACGTGATAATACATTATAACGTTTCCGAAATCCACTAAGCAGTTGAAGGTTTTGGATAAGTCCTCATACTTTGCTTCAATGCCTTTTGCGGAAAGCGTATCCGTCACATCCCATTTTTCGGTATAGCCTTCAAGGTACCGCGCGTTCGCGTCGTTCTTTATATAGAGTTCGACGTACATACTGTCATGTGTGCTCGCGAGGGAAAACACCTCAGCCTCGCTCATGCCGTCCCTGTAAGAGCCGTCCGTGTCGTCGAGGAGCTTCAAAGTTACCCGGGAGATCTCACCGTCCTCCGTTGTTGTCGCAACGCCGAATACCAGGTAGCTTTCGGGCAGAAGCGACGGGAAATATCTCCGCAGCTTATCCGAGCCGTATATTGTCGACATATCGAGTCCGCCGGAAAAGGCAGTGCCGTTATAATCCGTGGAAACCTCTCCTTCGGATCCGATGATGAAGGACGCCTGCCGCACCTCGCCGACGCCGTGAAGACTTATCGGCGCCGTGGATACCGGATCGGAGGGCGTCGCCGATTCTTTGTACCCGTTATCCTTTATATACGGAGTTGACGCGACTATACGGTATATATCGCTTGTGCCGAGATCTCTTTCTCCTCCTTCGGCTTCTTTGAATTTATACAATACGTAATACTCGCCGATATCTATCAAAAATATGTACTCTTTATCTTCCGGGAAGTATTTTCTGCCGATACTGTATTCCGACAGATCTTGTTCGATAAACCAATTTTTCTTCAAATGATTGCAGTAATCCGAGTTTTCCCAGAATGATTTTTTATACAGCCAGATAGATATACCGTTATATTTGTCCGTGTTTAATATGACGCGTCCGTCCTCATCCCGTTCCTCTCTTACGACATTATTCACATTGTCTATTAACCTGAGCGATAAGTTCTGCGCTTCTTCAGGTGAGTAGATCGAACCGGTCATATCGGTGTGGGTCACAACGTAACCTTCCGGTATAAGGGACGGAAGCAAATAAGCGACGGAAGCGGATTTCAGCAACCTTGACAGCTTTATTACGGCGTAGCTGTAAGATTCATTCTCTGCGGTGCTGGACCAGGAATAATAACCGCTTATTTCTTTTATATCGGAAATGTCGACAAACTCCGTTTTTCTTTCCGCCGGCGGCGCTTTGTCCACGTCGTGCTCGACGACGAACTCGCCCGTGTTTATATTAAAAACAATTACTCTTTCAAGCAGACCTCTTTGCGGCAGCTCGTATTCGGAGAATATCGCGGCGTATTCTTCGCCCACGTACCAGCGGCGGCGGTTGATAATATCGTTCATTGACGATATACATTCGTCAGTATGGAAGAGAAGATGATCGTTCGATCCGTCCGGATCCATTATATAAACGTCTCCGTTGCATTGATCCAGACGCTTGCTGCCGTCGCTTTCGTTGATATATGCGACCCTGCGTTCTTCCATCGGCACGGTTTTCGTATATATTATCTTGTTTTTAGTGAACAGCGGCATATGCAGATCGGCTATAAGGAGCTTTTCTTCCGTCTCGCCCGCAAGCGTCACGTACATATTATTATGCTGCACGCCGTCTTCGTCCTCTTCAGGCGCGAATCTGTAATGATTGCCGTAATAGTAGTCGTAGTTGTATTTTCGAAGATCCGTGCCTTTAAGGTCCGTGCTGTAATAACGGCTGAGCTCGTCGCCCGTGTAGGACTCATCCATGTTTTTCCATACGATACGGTCGTCTATGAACTCATAAAACATATATCCGTTTTCGATATATCTGCCGTCCAGCTCCTCCGTTTTGCCGGTTTTCGTGTCAAACCAGAAATAGGTGACCTCATTATTCGCCATGGCGTTCGGTTTGTGCCGCAGAAGGATCCTTTTGTAATACGCGTCGTAAGCGTTAAGCACGCCTTTCGTTTCATATACGGTCTCCGCAGCGCCGGTGGCCGCGTCGTACGCGTTCAGCGTGCTCTTGTTCGAGTCGGGATCCCATTTCACGTAATAGAGGACGTTGCCTATCGCCGCCCATGAGTCGATCTCCAGAGTGTCTGGGACGGCGTCGGACCTTTCGCCGGTGTGGATATCGTATTTCTTCAGACCGTCCTGTTCCGTATGTCTGAATATATAGTCTCCCCAGATCTGTCCGCGTTCGCAGATGCCGGGCTCCACCGTATAGTCGGCGTTGGATACCGTTCCGCTGTCGCCGGCGATATTGTTGTCCTTTTTGGCGTTATGCGACAGCACTACGGCGAATACCGCTATTGCCGCGACGGCGGCGACGGTGCCTATCGTTTCAAACAGACCGGAGCGGCTCTTCTTTTCAGCCGTCCTTTTGTATGCCGCGTCTATCATCTGATCGTCGATATTCCCCATCGCATCTATCAGTTTTTCATTATTCTTCATACTTTGTAACCGTTCCTTTCAAGGTGTTCGGATAATTTGTCACGGCAGCGCTTCAGCGACATTTTTACGCGGCTTTGAGTAAAACCGTATTTTTTCGCTATATCCGCCACGCGCATGAAACCGTAGTAACGGAGGATGAAAATATCGCGTTCGTCCTCATCGCACGACCTGAGGAAGTTTTTTATCAGCGCGGAAAGCTCCGCGGCTTCTATTCGCTCCGACACGTCGTCATCCGACGGCAAAACGTCCTCAAGCTCGTCGATACAGACCGTTATTTCGGCGCGGCGTTTTTTTGCTGAGCCGTCGCGCAGCTTTGTCAGCGCGGTGTTGCGCACGATCTTCGACACGTACGCGAAAAGCGACTGCGGCTTATCCGGCGGTACGTTGTTCCATACCGAAAGATACGCGTCGTTGACGCATTCCTCCGCATCCTGTCCGTTGCCGAGTATGCCGCGTGCGATCCCGGTCAGCTTCGCGCCGTATTTGCTCTGCAGCTCCGTCAGGCCGTTCTGATCGCGTGCGGTAAGCGATGAGATTATCTCGTTGTCATTCATGGTTTTCTCTCCGTTTCAAAGGTACCTTCACCCATATAGTAACGGTTACGGTTCGTCCGGTCACAAAAAAAAGCGGATTTCTCCGCTTTTTTTGCTTTATTCGAGCGTTTTTAAATAATCGAAGCAGATCTTTGCCTCGTCCGCGCCCGTCGGATCGCAGGTCTCGCTTTCGACTACCATCGGGATCCCGAGCCCAACAGCCTTCGCGTATACCGCCGCCACCGGCGCCTCACCTTTGCCGAGCGGCATTCCGCGTCCGCCCCTGAAGCCGTCCTTGATGTGGATCGAAAGCAGCCTGTCCTTGTACTGCTCCATCAGAGCGACGGGATCGCGCCCGGCGTTGAACGCCCAGAACGTGTCTATCTCAAAGCCGATGTTCGTTCTTTCAAGCAGCTCCGGATGCGAGATTGTGCCGTCCTCGTTCGGCAGCCATTCCATGCTGTGGTTGTGGTAGCCGAGCTTTATGCCCTCCGCCTCGAGCATGGGCTGATACTTGTTCACGAGCCCGACGAATTCGTCGATCTCAGCCCTGTTTCTCAGGTTGTGATGCGGGATGATGTAGTTTTTGTTGCCGATCGCCTTATGGAATGCAACGGTGCCTTCAAAATCGTTTATCAGATCGTATATGCCGGTGTGTGTGCCGAATATCTCAATGTTGTTCTTTTTGAGCAGATCGACAACCTGTCCTGCGCTCCTGCCGAAGAAGCCGGCGAACTCTATCATCGAGTAGCCGATCTTCGCCGCCTCGGCGACAGCCGCGTCAAAATCACGCTCGGCAAGGTCTCTCATACTGTAAAGCTGAATTCCGTATTTCATATATTACTCCTTGATATAAACTCTTTTCATTACCTGTGGATATCTCGGCGCGTCGCGGAAGCCGGTGCGCGTCGTCGCTATCTCGTCAAGCACGTCGTAACCGGAGACGAGCTTGCCGAACGCCGCGTACTGTCCGTCGAGATGCGGAGCGTCCGCGTGCATGATGAAGAATTGAGAGCCGGCGGAATCCGGATCCATCGAGCGCGCCATTGAAATGACGCCGCGGGTGTGTTTTAGGTCGTTGTTGACGCCGTTCGCCGCGAATTCGCCCTTGATCTCCCAGCCGGGACCGCCTGTGCCGTTGCCCTTCGGGTCGCCGCCCTGGATCATAAAGCCTTCGATGATGCGGTGAAAGCCGAGCCCGTCGTAGAATCCGCTTTTTACAAGCTTTTCAAAGTTTGCAACGGTTAAAGGAGCCTTTTCGGGGTAAAGCTCAAGCTCCATCACGCCGCCGTTTTCCATTTCGATCACTACCATTTTCATTGTTCCTTTCAGTCAACCACTCTTATGTACTTTATCGTTATGTCGGTCAGAGGCTTGTCGTTTTCATCCGTCGCAACGGACTGAAGCTCCGCCAAAACGTCGTAACCCTCGGTCAGCTTGCCGAAAGCCGCGTACTGTCCGTCAAGCGACGGATATTCCTTTGCGGAAACTATGAAGAACTGAGACGTCGCCGAATCGTAGTTCATATTTCCGGATGCGTCTTTTCCGCGTCTCGCCATGGACAGCACGCCTTTCGTGTGCTTTAAGTTGTTTTCAACTCCGTTTGCGGAGAATTCGCCTTTGATCGTTTTACCGGAGCCGCCGGTGCCGTTGCCCTGCGGGTCGCCGCCCTGGATCATGAAATCTTTTATCACGCGGTGGAAGATAAGCCCGTCGTAGAAGCCGGAGGTGCAGAGATCTACGAAATTCTGCACGGTTATCGGCGCTGTATCCGGGTAAAGCTCGGCTTTCATCTGCCTGCCGTCTTTAAGGACTATGACGACGTTGATCCTGTCTTTTTTCGTTACGTCAAACGTCTGCTGCGTTTCGGGCACGCCGTCCGTCGTGTGAGTGATCGTGCAGGCGGAGAGCGCGAGAAGCGTCGCCGCCGCAAGGATCAGAGAGATCAGTTTTTTCATTTTTTACTCCTTGTATAAATAGTTGAATCTGCCGAGAGGAGCGGAGCAGCCGTTTTCATAGAAGTCCATGACGTCGGGCGCCTGCATGTTGTCGGAGATTTTGAATTCGAAATCGAGCCTGCCGTCGGACAGTAAGGTCCGCGGTATTTTTATCATAAGACGTTTGCCGTCCACGGTGATCGTGCCTTCGCCGATCTTTTCCCACGTGAAGGAGCCGGGCTCCGCGGTAGGCAGATAACGCTCGACGGTTACCTTTCCGTCTTTCGGCGCCGTGCGGTTTATCGCAATGTCGTAGCCTTCCCAGCCGGTGGCTTTGCTCCTGTCAACGTCTATGAAGAAGGTCATCCATCCCTCGGGCGAGGGAGCCGTTATATCGTCCGCGCATTCCGCATAGAACCATACGTTTTCCTTGTCGCGGGCTACCTTCGCTCCGGTAATGTCGTTTCTGCCGCTGTCGTTTTTATAGTGACAGCCGGCGAAGCCCGGCCAGTCGCGGTGGATCGTAAGACCCTTGTCCGCGCGGTAGTAGGGCGATACGTCGCCGAAGCAGTTGAAGCAGCCTATCGTCTTTTCGGGAGACGTCTTCTGCCTCTGCTTCGCGCCCTTGAAGCGGCGGATATTGGATGCGAGCTGTAAATAATAGGTGTCGAGATATCCGTCCTTGTCCGGCTCTATGTCGCGGCTGTGCTCGCGGTCGTACTGGTCGACCATCGCAAGCTGCGGAGAATCGGGATCCTTTATCCACGGGTCGTGGAAGAGGCCCATCATCCATTCGTTCCATCCGGTGACGAACACGTTGTCGGGACCTATGTCGAGCGCGCGCTCCCATTGCTCCTGAACGTTGTAGCCGTATTTATATGATTCGCTGTCGAGCAGAGCGTGACCGTATTCCTTCGTGTACGATCTGCCGTAGGTGTTTCTGTTGTTGAAGCAGGTGCAGATCAGCTCGTCGTTCGCGTTCTGACCGACGCCTACCGTCATCATCTCGCAGGAGCCGTCCTCACGGACGCCGTACTTGTTCTGCGGGAATATTTCGAGCCAGCCCCAGTGATCGGGACGGTGAGGACCGCCCTTTTCAGTGCCGTAAAGCGGTTGACCGGCGCGGAACGAGAAGAAATCCCTGATCTCGTCAAGCTGCTTCGTCTCAAAATCCGACTTGCCGACAGCCGGCAGCGATTCCTTGTAAGCCATTATCATCGGCTTGCCGTCGAGCATGAACCACAGGTCACGGTATCTGCCGGGCTTGTAAAGGTCCTGATATATCGCGCGGATCATGAATTCGCTCGTCTCACACGGACCGAAGTTGAGCATGAACGCGATCTTCGGAACGTTGATCCCGTCCTCTCTCGCTTCGCGCAGACCCTTGAGCAGGGGCTCGTACGCGTCGCGCCAGAGAAGCGCGCCGTTAGTGCAGTCGAACAGCAGGAAGTCGACTCCGGCGTCGGCGAGAAGCGCAGCGTGATGTCGGATGACGTACGGGTCGGAGTTGCGGTAGAAGCCGTATCTCGGCTCGCCCCAGTGAGGCTGTATCGCGGCGCCGCCCCAGCCCGGATGATCGCGGTTGTATTCCGCGCCCGGGAATTTTTCAAGCAGCTTCGACACGTTGACCGGCTTCAGATTGACCGCGTGCTCGCGCCACGTCCAGTAGAAGATACCTACGCGTCTCTCCGGCTTGAAAGCGCCGACGTCTTCGACCGACGCGACCTTTCTGCCGAGCATATCCGTCGCCTCCCAGCTGTCGTGACCGTTGTTGATTATTTTTTCCTCGGGGACGGGCTCGTATTTTATATCGTCATACGGGCTGTGATCGATGAGCGTTATATCCGATACGTTCACCGATCCGCTGATCCTGATATACAGATCGTGTACGCCGCTCCGTGGCTCGATATCGCAGCCGGATACGTTCTCGCCCGCTCCGTTTGAAAACATGAGCGTACCGACGTAGTCTCCGTCCGGCGAATCGAGGAAGATATCGCCCTTTGACGTGTTGAGCGAGCCTGTGAAGGCCGCGCAAAGACCGTGCATTCCGTCAAGCTTCTGCGCCCTCAGCGCGTACGTACGTGTTTCTTTTGAATATTCGGGTGCCGACATAATAAAATTCCTTTCTTTCTGCCGTACTTTGGTTATCCCTATTTTAGCAGATACGGACGCGGTTGTCAACGGTTATTTCAAATTTAACGCGACGCGCCGATTATAATCTTCGGCTGACGGCGATAATCGGAAAAAAGAAAGGAGATTCATTATGTATTTGAGACATAAGATCGTGACGGCGGTAATGGCGCTGTCGGTTTTTACGGCGTCTGCCGCAGGTACAGGGGCGCTCGCGTCGGACGACGGAAATAAAAAGAACGCCTCCCCCGCGGAGCCGGACGTCGCCGTGGTAATGCCGGATAAGCCGGAGGGCAGGGAGGCGGTCAAGCACTGTCCGTCTCTGTCATACGGCTTTGAAATCGTACGCCGCAGCAGAAAAATGAAAAAAACGTCCGCGACGTCTGACGTCACGTTTTCCCACGCCGATTTTGAAGAATTCTGCGGGGGCGGCGTCCGCACGGTCACGGTGACGTCGCTTCCGCCCGCCGAAGAGGGAGTCCTGAAGCTCGGAGCGCTCGACGTGTTCGAGGGACAGAGACTCGGAGCGGAGCTGCTCGATCTGCTCGTGTTCGTGCCTTCTCATCCCGGCTCCGGATCGTCGTTTACGTTCAGCGTCAACGACGGCGGAGACGTTGAATGTGTGATGTACAGCGCGCAGTACGGGACTGACGCGCCCGTTATCGCCTCGGACGGAGTCACTACCGTGCGCGACGTGATACGCTACGGCAGACTGTCCGTCAACGCCTGCTCTGACGTGGATTTTTCCGTGATCAAGCAGCCCGGACACGGACTGCTGACGCTTTACGCCGACGGCTCGTTCACGTACGAGCCGGAGAGCGGATTCACCGGCCGTGACAGCTTCGTCTGCGCTGCAGAGGACAAATACGGCAAATCGAGCGATCCGCTGACCGTGACCGTATCCGTTCTGAAAAACACGTCTCCGGTAAGATACGGCGACGTATCCGGGACGGAATACGAGTATCCTGCGTACGTTCTGGCACAGCGCGGGATACTGACGGGTCAGACCGTGGGCGGCGTTTGCCGCTTTGAACCGGACGCTCCGGTCAGCCGCGGAGATTTCATCGTCATGGCGATGAAGGCGGCGGGCTACGCGCCGAGTATCCGCTCATCCGTGACCGACGCGTTCGCGGACGCGGCTCAGATGTCCGAGCAGGGAAGAGGCTACGCCGCGGCGGCTGTGTCCGCGGAGGTGCTGACGCCCGAAAACCGGGACGGCACGCTGCTGCTGCGTCCCGGGGAAAACGTGACGAGAAAAGAGGCTGCGGATCTTGTCCGCGCTCTCGGCGCCGACGTGAAATCGGACGGCGACGGGATCCTTACGCGCGGCGAGGCGGCGCTCATACTGTCAGAGCTTATCGGATCCGCCGGATGAACGCCTGAATTTCTCGTATTTCATCCTCGTCGCCTCTCCGCCGCGCAGATGACGCTCGGCTTTGTTCTTCGACATCACCGCCCGGACCTGACCGAACAAGACCGGATGGCGGTATTTGAGCTTTTCCGTCACGTCCTTGTGTACGGTCGATTTTGATATGCCGAACACCGCCGCCGCTTCGCGCACGGTGCAGTCGTGCTCCGTTATGTAGCGCCCGAGAACGACGCATCTGTCAACTTCCGCGTCAAACAAAAAAGATCACCTCCGTATATGATTTACTGAAATCATATGCGGAGGCGACTGCGTATATTACGTTTTTTCGCAGGCGCGGTAAGACAGAACCGCAGACACAGCACGGCTGATACCGCGGCGCCGAGAGCGCAGAGAGGTATTATGAGCGCGTATCCCGGCAAAAGCGAGAGCAGCTCGGAAAAAGTGCCCGGCAGCCCGTCCGTCGCCAGCTGCATCATCGTTACGGATACGAAATTCACAATGATCTCAAACAGCGCCTGCACCCCCGCGGCGAATATGAACATCCGCCCGAAAGGATACGAGCCGGAGAACGCTGCTTTCAGATTATTTACGCCGCGCACCTTTTCGGCGTCCTCACGCGGGACGGTGAAGCGCGGGTCTCCGCCCGCGATCGCCGCGGACAGACGGCAGCAGATAACGAGAAGCACGACGTTTTTAACGGCGTCGAAGGTTGATGTGAAAACGTACCCGAAGCCTACCGCCACGACGTCCGAGGCGGTCTGCGTGTTGATCAGCCCGTGCTCGTAGCAGAATATCCACGACCCGAACTGAGCGATGATGTACCTCACGAAGCTGCCCGATATCACGGTGAGGGGGACGGCCTTGAAGTTTTTGTAACCGTAAAGCAGAACGCCGCAGCCCGCCGCCCCGAACGATACGAAAGTGCAGAGAAAGCGCAGTAAAACAACGGCATAGCGGAGCACGGCGTTTAACGTGAACAAGGCTATGTCGCTGTTCGTATATTCGATCAGCGTGTAAAGCACGCCGTCGTTTATCAACGGAATTATAACAGCGGAAAAAAGGACGGTCAGCGTCAGCTTTTTACGCAGAGCCGCGTCCTTTAATTCGGCTTCTTTGCTTCGCAGTATGAAGCGTGTGGTTCTTTTCATTCTCAAGTCGGAAAACAGCGCGCGCGGCGCCGGATCATCAGAGCTCCAGAGAGTTCAGAAGATCACGCAGTCTCTTGATCTCGTCGTTCGACAGGGTGATGCCTTTGCCCATCTTCTCGTGGGAATCATCCCAGGAGCGGATGTCGTATTTGGGCTCGTTGCCGTTCCAGGAAACGATGTTGAGTTCCTTCGCCCAGCCGCCCTTTTCGTCGGAAATGCAGCCCAAGCTCTTCTTTATTTCAAATCTGAGTTCTGCCATGTCAGCCTCCGTTGCCTTTATTTTATATATATTATATCATACAAGCCGGAGCGTTTGTGAAACGTAAGTAAATTTTATTTAAACATTGATTCATTTTGCCGCGCGGCGGCGCTTTTTCGACGCTCTGATCGGAAGAAAGATCGCAAGGAATATCACGACGCTGATGACGGTAAGCGTCAGAAGAGTCGGAAACGCGCGTACGAAGCCTATCGCAAAGTCGCGCAAGCCGTTGAAGAATTCGGACCAGCTTTCACGGAAAGCGTCGCCCATACGGTCGCCGAACGGCGCGTCGCTGCTTGAAGAGACGTCCTTTATCTCACGCAGATTTATCTCAACCACGGAATAAGAAACGAGATCGTCGTAATTTCTGAGCCTCGCCTGATATGAGGCTATCTCCTGTTCGGTTTCCGAAATCCTCGCCTGGAGCTTGTACCACAGATCGAACTCGGACGCGCTGTCGAGGTTCTTCATCATATTCAGAAGACTTTCGTGCTCGGCTTCAAGAGCCTTCAGCCTCGCCTCCGCGTCGACGTACGCCGCGGTGACGTTATCGGCGGTCTTATACAGCTCCGTAACGGTCGCCGCTCCGCGCATTCCCTCGGCGAAGCCTTCGGCGCGGTCCGCGGGGACGCGTACGACGGCGGAAAGATATCTGTAATTTTTGCCGGTTTGTTCGCGGCGCTGCTCGTAATAGCCGCCGCATTCCGAAACAGCCGCGTCAAGATACGACACGGCGCCTTCGTAATCCTTTGTTTCAGCCGTCAGAGCATATTTTTTTATGAGCTTCTGCGAATCCGGCGCGTCGCTTTTTTCGCTTGATTGCTGTGCAAACGATTCATAATCGTAATTCGCCGGCGCCTTATCCTCAAGCGCGCTGCCTTTTGCGCTGCAGGAGCAGAGAACAAGGCACGCCGCACAAACGACCGCGATCATGACGAAAATGAGTTTTTTCATGGTAAATACCTCCTTTTGCGCTTTTTGCGCATCTGTAATATATGTCGTAAAACAGAAGGCAAAGGTCACGTTTTTGCGATATTTTCTCTTTGTTTTATGAAATCGAGTATCAGCTCGGCTGTTTTGTCGCGCCCCAGGACCGAGGAATTCACGCAAAGATCGTAGTGGTTCACGTCGCCCCACTCTCTGTTCGTGTAGAAATTATAATAATTCGCCCTTTTTTTGTCCGTCTTTATGATACGCGATTCGGCTTGCGACGCGCTGAGTCCTTCTTTTTCGGATATCCTTTCGACGCGGTCCTTCAGCGGAGCGTGGATGAATACGGAAAGACATCTCGGGTCGTCCTTTAAAATATAGTCGGCACAGCGACCGACGATCACGCAGGAGCCGTTCTGCTTCACGAGATCCTGTATCAGATTCGTCTGCATTATATATAATTTATCGTTCAGAGGCAGATCGGAAACCGACGTAAAATGGCTTGAAAAGGTGTACGCCCCGGTAGACAGCGCGTAGAGAAGGCTGTTCGTCGCAGTCTCGTCTATATGCGCGTAAACGTCACGGCTTACGCCGCTCCTCTCAGCCGCGAGCGCTATAAGCTCACGGTCGAAAAACGGAACTCCCATCAGACGGGAAAGAAGCTCCCCTATTTCACGCCCGCCGCTTCCGTACTGTCTTCCTATCGCCACAACGGTGTCATAACTCATATCGATCCGCCTTCCCCGCGAAAAATCACGCGTTTTTTTCTTTATTCTATCATAACGCGACTGCTTTGTCAATGACCGCGACGAACATTTCACCGCCGTTATTGACGAAAATGGCAAATTATTTCAAAATATGTATTGACATTTTGGTTAATATTTGATATAATCGTGCTGAAAACCAAAGGAGGTTTATGATAATGAAGATATTTCTGAAAGTTCTTGCCGTTATGATCGCTGCGGTCATGACGGTGGCTGTCTTCGCGGCGTGCAGCAGCACTCCCGCAACGACCGTCGATGAAAAGACCGAACCTTCGACCGCTGAAAAGACGGACGAGGCTACGCAGACGGAACCCGCAAAAACGGATGAAGTGACGGAAGAGGATAAGACCACTACAGAAGAGATCACCACCGAAACCCCCGAAGTAAAGCTTTATGACGTTTACAGATGGGATTTCGACGACGCTTCCAACCTCGGCTGGGTCTCCTCCAACATGACGGACGTTTCCGCCGGTGAAGACGGCACGATGAAGCTCGTATGCAAGGGCGCCGACCCGAACATCAGCACCGACAGGATCCTTGCCAAGATCGACTGCGAGAAGGTCGAATACATAACCATGAGAGTCAAGAACTGCACGGACGTTTACTCCGCACAGCTCTTCATATCTACCAGCGACAGCCCCGGCCCCTCTGAGTCTTATTCCTACAAATTCGACCATGAGTTTGCCGACGACGAAAACGAATGGGAGATCATCGAGATCGACACCATCGATATAAACGGCTGGTACGGTATGCTCAGATCCCTCCGTTTTGACTACACGGACGGCAGCGAAGGCGAGTACTACATAGACTACATCGCCCTCCAGACCACCAAGGAAGAGGACGCCGGCGTCGTTACCGAGGAATACGTTGACCCGCGTGCAGGCAAAGAGATCCTTTACACCTGGGATATGACGAAGCTCACCGCCGAGGATCTGCACATTTCCTCCAAGGACAGCGATGAAGATACCGAAGAAGGCGAAGGCGAAGGCGAAGGCGAAGAGAAAGAGGATCCGCGTTGGCAGTTTTCCGGCGGCGTTGAAGACGCTTACGTCGAAAACGGACACTTCGTTATAAAGATCGGATCTGTCGACCCCTTCTTCATAACTCCCAAGCTCACCACTCCGTTTGACTGCGGTGCTGTTACCGCTGTCGTCGTCAAGGCGTGCAACAAGACCGATATGAACCTCGGACAGTTCTTCTTCACCTGCGAAGGCACGGAAAACTTCTCCGAAGCAGGCTCCGCCCGCTTCACGTTCCAGCACAAGGGCGCCGACAATGAGGAATGGGAAGAGATCGTCATCAACCCGAACGATTCCTCTTTGTGGGAAGGTCAGCTCGAGTACATCAGAATAGACCCGTCTGAAGCTCACGAGGGTTTCGTTCTGATCGACTCCATCATGCTGTACGGCTCCGCCGAATAATACAAACGACAAATATCGCCGGGGAACGCAAAGCTTCCCGGCTTTATTTATTCCTATATACTTGACAAAATCGGCGCGGGACTGTATAATTATATAAAATCACACACAGGAAACGGTATGAAAAACAGAGATCTGACAGCGGACGCGTTCTTTGAGGGCGTATCCCGGATGTCCTTGAATAACGGCGCGTACAATTTCGACAGCCGCGCCGAGTATTCGGGCAAAGGCGATTCACGCAAACTGACGCGTATGTTCTGCACGGCAAGCTACGAAAAATACGATATCGAGTACGTGTACACGGTGCGCGGGCCCGGAGTTTTCAATATGCTCACCTTCCGCATAATATTCGACAGGAACCGTCCGTATATAAAATATTCGCCGTACGACGTCACGTATCTTACCGACGACGGAGATTTTCAATGCTATTACTTTTCGTATATCGAAAGCGCAGCGCGGATGCGCGCCGTAACGGAGCGTCTTGCGGTCCTTGTCGAAAAACTGCTGCCGCGGCTCGACAAGCTCGGTAAAAGCAAGGCGGGGCTTGACAATCTGTACGATAAATTCTCGGATTCCGTAAATTCCTATTACGGCAGGGACGTCATGCGTACGGAAAGCGAAGAAGAGGCGGCGTCGTATCTTTATACGTATTATAACAACGACAACGCGTTTTTCGCGTCACGCGCGTACGGAGCTTTTCTGCGCGGTGATTATAACGCCGCGTACGATTCCATGCGCCGGATGAGGTTCAAGTCGTATTATCAGATCAGGCTCATGTCGTTCATGGCAACGCTGAACGAACGGTACGAACCCGTGACGAAGGAAGCCGACAGCACGGGAGACGCCACGGCGGCGATGAAAACACAGATGCTGAGGAGCCTTACCGCCTCGCTGATTATGACCGTGCCCGCCGCGCTGTTCTTCATAGCGCTTTATTATATCGTGTCGCTGATCATTTACAGAGGCGCCGTCTGGGCTGACGCGTTCTTTTTTCCGAACGCCCTTCCGTACGCCGGCATATGCGTTCTGCCGGCTCTCGTGCTCGGCAGATACGCAAGACCTCTGACGCTTCTGCCGCTCGGCGCCGAAAGACGCAGATATCTGTCCGATCTGGACAGGATCACCGACGTTTACTCGAACAGGCAGGGATGCGCGACGTTTCTGCTCGGGGCGTTTATCGTGTGGGCTGTCGTCGTGGTCATGATATCGGCGAACAGACACGCCGCGTTCTATGACGACGGGATCCGTCTGCCGGACGGGGAATCGGTATTCTCCGCGGACAATTACGCTTATACGGACGTCGAAAAGCTCGTGAAGGCCGAGGGCGCGTACGATATATACGGAAAATACAGAAAGTCGAAAAGTTACTATATCAAGCTGAAGAACGGCCGCGTTTTCGGGCTTTCGTCCGAGGTCACGTCGCGTGTGGTCGAGTCGCGGATCGTGCCTCTCATGGAGGAGCACGGCGTTCCCGTTACCACGGTGCGTGACGCAGACGATCTCGATTTTGAAGGCGTGCTTCCGGAAAAAACTGAATAAAAAAGAGGCGGAGGGACACTTGTCATAGAGCAGGTGTCCCTTGCGGTTTGTTATACGGGTTTGATGCGAATGGATCGCAGTGAAATCTAAAACCAATTCGGAGGTCACTGCAAATGGAAAAGTACATTACAGATGAAAGAACCTGACTGTCGCAGAATACGCTTTTGCGGCAGCCCTTTCATTTATTTGTTTATCGTTATTCCGGCCGTACCGGACGCATACGACACCTCAATGCGATATCCGTCCGCATTATAAGCCGAATAGGTGTAGAAGACACCCCCGTAAACGTTTTGGTCTTCCTCCTCGGCGTCAACGGTAAACCCTCTCGCCTTGACCTGTTCGGTATACGCCTTGATCTGATCGACGGCGACAGACTGAAAAGCGGCGGAAAATTCATCGTCGGAGATCGAAACGACGGCAAGTTTGAAACCGGGCTTCGGAACAAGCCGGGTGAATTCGTTATCCGGCCAGTCGCCGCCGAGTTGGGCGGCTTGACCGTCCTTTCCCTGCATCGTCCATGTGCCGTCGGTGCTCTGAACGAAAACAGTTCCGTCCTTATCCTTCACGGTCATACTGCCGTCGGCTCCGAACGAAACGTCAAATCCGTCCGCTTTCGCCGCGTCGATGATCTGCTGTCTTGCGGCGGGATCCTGCAAGCCCCATACCGTGTCGGTCCCGCCGTTTCCCGCCATGATCGCGGAAAAATCGGGAACGTTGCCCGCGTTGTTTTCGGGGGCTGACGTACTGCCGGTACTGTCGTCGCGCACGAGAGGTGCATCGTCGTCAACGCTGCCGCCCGGCTTGCTGCTGCAGGACACGAGCGAAATCAAGAGCGTAACAGATACGATAAATGCAAGAATTCCGAATAATTGCTTTTTCATAGTTGCCTCCGTACTCATTCAGAAAAACAGATCGTTATAACCGGATCGCTTTCGAGCGGCGCGAACACCGTCCCGGGATCCTGCGAAAACACTTCGGTAGAATCCTGCTGTGTTTTGACCGATCCGTTCTGCGTCACGCGCGATGAAGATTTCATCGTGACCGACGCGATATCGTCTGACGTAAAGGTCGCTTCGGTGACGCCCTGCGCACCTAACGCCGCCATCGTATCGTCGTGCCATTCCAGATGGCGGTCAAATGAAAATCTGACTTCTTTATCACCCGAAAGACTTCCGACAACGTTGGGCTTGACCGTGCCTTCCGTTCCGCTTACATAGAAGGTAAGCTGCCCCTGCGACTCGCATTTGAGAGCGGTCTTACCGCCTGTATCGGACGTTTTTCGGTATCCGCCCATGCTGTAAATGAGACTTTTGACCGCAGCAAGCCCCGGCGTGTTTTCAAGATTCTTTTCGACCGGTGAAAAATCGACCGCCTCAAAATCGAGCCAAAGCGTACCGGTGTACGTGCCCTCCATACCGCCGCTGCTGTTTTGGAGCGTTCCGCTGAGCTCGCAGCTCATCATGTTGCCGGAAATGCCCCAGAACGTACAGTAATAAGTGCGGTAATTTTTGCTTTTGTCAAACCTTATCTTCCATGTGTTTTCCATGTCCTTGCTCTCGGCGAGATCTGCGGCACGGCGGCTGGCTGCCGAATAGAAATCGTTGATGATCGCAAGGTTTTCCTCCAGAAGCTCTAGATACGCGTCGAAACGTTTGCTGCCGTCAAGCCAGCTGTCCGCCACAATAGCTGTGTTGGCGAGCTGTCCGAGCAAAGGGACCTCGCTTATGAGACCATTGGCGCCTTTTGCGACGCGCCCGATCCGTCCGCCTGCTTTTAAAGCGGTCTCGAGTCCTTTCTTGGCAGCATTCTGCGCCGCATCTTTTTTTGCGGAAAACGCCGCTGAACCGAGATCATCGTGCACGAAGTATTCATAGTAATCGCCGACGCTGAATATCGTGCCGGGGATCGGCAGATAGGAAAGCAGTCCCGAAACTACCTGATCTCCCCAATACAGCTTGGCGTCGGTCTGTACACGCTCCGCGATTTTTTTAACGAGCGCGACGCGCTCCGGCGTGAGATCTTTCTCTTCAAGCGTCTGCCGTATTACGGCGTTCAATTCTTCCGTCGTAAGCCCGACTTCGCCGACGAGTTCACCGTTAAAGGTAACGTCGCCGAGTTTCAGCTCAACAGGATAGCTTTTTTGGCTATGATCCGCCTTTTGCGTGATGCGGCTGTAATCGATACCGACGATCTCAGCGCCGGATGCCGCGCCGCTTTCCGCTGATGCGGGAGCAGCAAAAGTCAAAGGGAATACCGTAAATACAAGCGCGAGCAATGCCGCGAGAGATTTTCTTACCTTTTTCATCGCCGCGCCTCCTTATCTATCGCATCAAGCATAGCGCGCTTGATCTCTGTGAGCTTCTCGTTTTCGGGGAAAATCGCCGTCGCTTCGTCGATATATTCTCCCGCGAGTATGAAATCCTCCGAATAAATTGCGCAAACAGCGGCGTTCTGCCACACGAGTTCGTCAAACGGATCGACTTTGAGCGCCTGCTTAGCGTAACAGAGCGCCGATGTATAATCGGCATCCTTTACACATTCCGATGATTTACTTATAAGAGACTCGCTGTCATACATGGTCCTGTCCCGTTCAGCCCCTGTCAGAACCGGAGCGTAAACGGAATAAATCGACTCCTCGACTTCGCGAAGAATATCCCTGAGTTCATACAGCTTGTTTACTTCCATCTTTTTCAGATAGTAAAAATCCAGCCCTTCTTCCGGGAACGTCGGCATGATCGACGCCCACGCATAGTATTCGATCGCCTCTTCTTTTTTTCCTTGCACTTCATACAGCAAGCCCTCAAAATACGTCGGATAAGGCGAGGCGCAATTGATTTCGGCAATCGTATCAAAGCCGCTGTATCTGCTGCCGGAAGTGAAGGAATCGAGCGTGTCACCCTCGCCCTTTAACCAGAGAATATATTCCACGGCGTAGCGGAACGCGCTGACCGAAGCCCCGGCGAAGGAATAATAGTATTCGCTGTTGACCGGAAGCCCCATTTCCGACGTTTTGTCGCCGCGCGTTTTGATCTCTTTCATAACGTTGATAAACTCGGAATAAGAAGATCCGTCGCCGACGATGGGATCATCTTTGACGTTGTCGGACGACGTTTGCTCCCCTCCGAATAACGACCGGAAATCGCAGGAGCAAAGCGATAAAGTCATAAGTACCGCTAACGCCAAAGACAGAAATCTTTTCAGCAATTTACAACCCTCCTCAATAGAAAGAAACGGGGGCGGAACTTGTCCGCCCCCGAAGTATTACGGTATTTCGACGTCGGAGCCCGTATAAAGGTATCTTAAATGAAAACCCGCGTCAGTGTCCTTGACGTCATTGTAAGTGATGGTCACGCCGTATTCTGCCGATACGTCAAGCCCCTTGTCGCCGAAGCCGTAAACGTAATGGTAGTGGGGATGCGCATCCTCGATCGGTTTCGGTGTTCGCCGCGTGACCCACGTTTCATCCTGGCAGAGATACGCCTTTTCGGCGATCCTTTTAATCGTGCTGCCCGACGGCATGGCTTTCGTCTTTTGAGCTGCGCCGCTGCCCTTGACGTAAACGTCTTCCCAAACGCCGCCGGTGTTTTTCCCGATATAAGACTCCGTGACCTTGCCTTTTTTCATCACGACGTACCAAAAGGTGTTGCCCTTGCCGCCGAGAATCAGATCCACGTCGCCCCGGTACGCCTGATAATACTCAAAGCCGCCGTTATCTTCGACGAGCTTTATAAAACGTTCTTCGAACACGGCGCCGCTCATTCGTGCATCAGAGCTTCAAGCTCCGCGTCGGATTTGGGGGTGAGCTCATTTTCGGCATAGAAGCGGGTCAGCAGGGTGGCGATCGCTTTTCCTTCGTAAGTGAAGACGAAATCGTAATAGCCGGGTTCGCATTCTTCCGGATGCAGATAAAAGTCGCCCCAGGACGATTCATCCGGTTTTTCCGCATCCTCGGGATAATGAAGATCGCAGTAGTTTACAAAGTTCGGATCGAGATCGGAGAATTTTGCTGTGTTGTAATATTCCTGATCGTCGCGGTGCTTGAGTATCCAGACGCGCAGACCGTACGTCGCGTCGGTATCCGGGTAGAAAGAGACCCACTCGTTCAGTTCAAAGATGCAGCGGACGTCGGTCAGAGAGGACTCTTTTCCGTTGAAGCCGTCGAAGCCGCCGGCATGGTTGCCTTTGATGGCCACGCCGCGAAGGACGGACGGATCCCTGTCGTCAAGATTGATGATATTCATCTTGCCGGTGAGCTTTGCCGGCTCGGCGTTATTGCCGCCCTGCGATGTGTTGCTGTTGCCGGACTCGTTTCCGGCCTGCTGATTATCACTGGTGCTGCTTGCGGACGGGTTTGTGCCGGCGCTTCCGGGATCGCTGCCTTTGCAAGCCGCCAGGCTGACGACCATTAAGAGAGCAAGCGCGAGCATAAGTAACTTTTTCATAAGTGGCCTCCTGATTTTTTTATTTTCTATCCCAACGGGAGAACGAACGGGAAACGGTTCGCCGACGCTTTGGAGGACGGAAAAAGACGAGACAAACCCGCGTCAAGCGAGTGCATAGCACCGATTGATATTTTTTAAAAAAGGTATTGACAAAAGAAGCAGACAGGTTTACCCTTGACTGACTGACAAGATTGTCGCGCTGTTCTTCATTTTTGTCAAGCTCCTTTTCGTAAAACTATTCCAAATATTATAATCCATTTTATTATAACACACAATATGCGGAATTGCAAGCCCTGAAAGCGAAATTATTGTGAAATAACAAGGAAAAACGGCTCGTGTCGATTTTGAATTGTCGGTAAACACCGACAGCCGAGAAAATCGACGCGTTTTTTTGATTCAGCAAACGTTAGACTTATCTGAAACAACAAACAAATCAAAGATTATTTGGAGGTTTCAGATCATGAAAGAACTTGAAAAGTACATTACAGACGAAAGAACCGGGCTGAAGACGAAAGAACCGGGCTGAAGTATGAATTGGCAGGCGACTGCTATTTCCTCGCCGGGGATAACGAGCCGGAGGAACATTGCCCCATCGGAATATGGTGGTGCGGGTGTCCGGTGGACACCTCTGCCGAAGGCAGAAGCACCGACCGAGCCGGCAGGCGAGACCAGCGGCATCTTCGCTACCTCAGAGAGTGCAAAAAGACTACATACACGGCATTGGTAATCGAAGGCAAGCTTCCGGACCATCTTGCAAACGTCAACGAACAGGCTGAAGAAATGCTCTTTCAGCTTGTAAAACAAATGGCAAAAGACGAAGGTGTTGATGAGGCGCTTAAAAGGCGCGATCAACTCGATTGGGTTCAGCGGATGAAATCCATCCGCAACCGAGCGGAAGAAGTCGTATTAAACGAAATCATTTACCAATAGCATTAGTACGAGGCGGGAAAAATCCCGCCTCAATACATTTAATTCAAATAATACTGAGCTTGAGAATTCCATAGCGCATAGTATTTTCCTGTTTCCTGATGTACAAGATCTTCATGCGATCCGCTTTGAATGATCTGCCCGTGATCGAAAACAAGGATTTCGTCGCAGAAGCGGCAGGATGAAAGCCGGTGGCTGATATAGATGGCTGTACGGTCATCTACGATCTGGTTGAGCTGTGCATAGACTTCAGCCTCTGCAATCGGATCAAGGGCAGCCGTAGGCTCGTCGAGAATCAGGAATGGGGCGTCCCTATAAAGCGCACGTGCGATAGCTATTTTTTGTGCTTCGCCACCGGAAACCTCAACTCCATTGTCCCCATACTGACGGTAGAGAAGCGTATGTAGACCATCAGGCATGGTTTTTAGCCTTTCTCCAAAACCGGCATCGTTCAGTACTTTCAGCACCCGGCTTTCATCGTATTCGCTGCTGCCTGCTACATTG